>JADGPH010000250.1 GCA_017882555.1 Thermoleophilia bacterium | reverse complement strand
TGATGAACACCATCACGCCGAACACGCCGGCGGCAATCGGTCCGATCACCGAGGCCAGCGCTGCGCTCGCACACAGGACGAGTCCCGCGTTCTCCAGCGCCGCCAACGTGTGGACGGCGAGCGGGCCCTCCAGGCCGCGCCCGACGCCGAGGCTCGCCAACTGCATCCCGACCCCCCAGATTGCGAAGATCGCGACGAGGGCACCCAGCCGGGCGGTGATGCGGGCCGCTCCGACACGGCTCGGGGTAGCCCCGGAGCCCACCAGAAGCCCCAGATACCCGGATGAGGCATCACGCGAGAAGGCGCCGCCACCCAGTCCGAGCGCGACGGTAAGGCCACCTATTAGCAGCAGCGATGCGCAGTTCGACTGCAGGGCATCAATTTGCGCCTGGCCTGAGTCTCCGTCGGCGACCAGCGCGACGATGGCGATGATCACCAGGCCGATCAGGGTCGTCAACTGAATCCATAACCGGCGGGCGAGGACCCGCAGGTCGATGCCCGTCATTGTCATCAGGGCAGCGCGGCTCACACGCTGGTCCCGTCGGCGAGGGTCAGCGTTGCGCCGAGCAGCTTGGGAAACCCGCCCGGGTCAAGAGTACCCACGACGATCAGGACCCCGGCGGAGAGCGCGCGCTGGATGACCTCAACCGTCTCGGGGTACTCCCATGGGTCATCGAGAATCAGGACGCGAGGCGATCCCGTGATCGCGCAAGCGAGGCTGACGCGGCGGATATCGCCGAGCTCAAGGGTGGAGATGACGCGGTGGTCGTCGGGTGCAAGCCCGACCTGTTCGAGTGCCACCGATGGCGCGTCGGTAACCCCCCGGATTGCGCCGATCATGCGCACCGCATCGGTGACGCGCAGGCCGCGCGGAAACGGAAGGCGGTCGGGTGCATAGCCGACGTGTGTGCGGAGCGCGGGCACCTGCGGTGACCCGCCGAGAATGCGAATCGTTCCGCGCGTGGGTGGCACGAGGCCCACGAGCGCCCGAATCAAAGTGGTTTTGCCCGACCCTTCCGGGCCGGTCAAGCAGAGCCCGGCTCCTGAGCGCACCTGGAAACTCACGCCGGCGATGGCGGGTTCGGCAGTACCCTGATACCGCACCGTCAGGTCCGAGACGACGATCTCATTATCGGTCGGATTCGCCGTTGGTACTGCCGCCGGCAGGTCAGTGCCCACGAATGATGGCCAGCAGAGCGTCCCGTCGGGCCTGCATGTCTTGGTCGGAGATCAGCGACTCGAGGTTGAGCCGCACGAGGGGTTCGGTGTTTGACGAGCGGACGTTGAAGTGCCAGTCGGGGTAGTCGACCGACAGTCCATCGATCTCGCGCTGCACTCCGTCGGCATAGCGGGCTCGCAAGGTCGCAAAAACCGCCGCGGGGTCGGAGACGGTTGAGTTGATCTCACCGGAGATATGGAACTCGGAGCGATACCTGTCGATGAGTTCTGACAATGGAACATCGAGATCCGAGAGCATTTCCAGCACCAGCAGTGCGGGGATGAGCCCCGTGTCCGCGTAGGAGAAATCGCGGAAGTAGTAGTGACCGGAGACCTCGCCCGCGAATAGGGCATCGAGCTCCCGCATCCGTCGCTTGATAAACGCGTGCCCAACGCGGTTCTCGTGGGGAGTACCGCCGGCGGCGGTGATCGCCTCGCGCACCGCCCAGGAGGCCCGGAGGTCATAGACCACGTCCGCAGGACCATTTCGTCGCAACAGGTGACTCGCGAGGAGTGCGGTCAGAAAATCACCCGGCACGAATTCGCCGCGATCATCGATGAAAAAGCAGCGGTCGGCGTCGCCATCCCAGGCGATGCCGAGGTCCGCACCCACCTCCAGCACCTTGGCCTCGATGAACGCGCGGTTCTCGGGCAGCAGGGGATTTGGCTCGTGATGGGGAAAGCGGCCGTCGGGGTCCAGAAAACACTCGACTGCGTCGATGTGGATTCGCTTGAGGACGGGCGCCAGGAAGAGCCCGGCCATGCCGTTGGCGCCATCGAGGACCACCCGCAGTCCCCGGATGCGCTCGGGGTCCACGAAGCCGAGGGCGGCATCGACGAATCTTGGCAGGACCGTCTCATCGCGCACACGTGTGCCACCGGGGCGACTCACGGTCGCGTTGGTGGCGATCAAGCGGCCGATCTCGGAGATGCCGGTCTCGCCCGACAGTGGCAGGGCGCCCGCTAACACCAGCTTGGCGCCGGTGTATTGGGGGGGATTGTGGCTGGCGGTGATCTGCGCCCCGGCGTCGAAGTTGCCGTCGGCCACGGCGAAATACACCATCTCCGTGGCGGTCAGCCCGAGTTCGGTGACGTGTGCGCCGGCCTCGACGGCACCGGCACACAGGGCGTCGGTGATGCTCGGTGAGGACAACCGGACATCGTGGCCGATGGCGATGCGCGGTGCATTCGCGCCATGTGTTGCCGCGCGGACGACCTCGACAAACCCCCGGCCAAGCGCATGCGCGCCAGCCTCGTCGATTTCGGTGGGATAGAGGCCACGGATGTCGTACGCCTTGAAGACTCCGGGATCCAACGTCATTTGGCGAACCCTCCACGCAGCATGGCGTAGGTGTCATCGAGGTGCTGCGGCATTACGCGGACATCTCCCATCACCGGCATGAAATTCGTATCGCCGACCCACCGCGGCACGACGTGCAGATGGACGTGGTCGGCAATCCCGGCGCCGGCCGCACTGCCTTGGTTGACGCCGATGTTGAACCCTTGCGGATGCATCGCATCGGTGAGCACCATTTGGCTGAGGCGGAGCAGCCGCATCATCTCGGTGGTGGTGTCCTCGTCGAGCGCGGTGATCGCATCCACGTGGACATAGGGCACTACCATGAGATGGCCGTTGTTATACGGGTAGAGATTCATGACCACATAGCAGTGCTCGCCGCGATGCAAGATGTAGGTCTCGGCGTCCCTGCCAAGGGCCGGCAGTTGACAGAAGACACAGGCCGGGCCCTCGAACGCGTGGACGTGCTCGGCCGTGACGTAGGACATCCGCCAAGGTGCCCACATGATGTCCGGGCCGGAGCGCCCATCCGCAGGTTGGGTCATCGCCCGCAATCCTAGAGACTGCGCGGCGTTCTCGCGGATGCCTTTATCCATGCGGATATCCTGGT
>JADGPH010000249.1 GCA_017882555.1 Thermoleophilia bacterium | reverse complement strand
GTGGTGTGCGCCTGCGACCGTGCGGTGTGGATGCGCGGCGAGCGCGCGAGACCGGGCGTTGGCGCACACCGACTAGAGCCTGGCCAGGATGGCGGTCGCGAGCCGCTCTTCGTCTGCAAGTGACGGAAGGGCGCCAGCGGGGCTGACCGCGATCCGTACGTAGGTATCCGTCTTGAGGATGCTGAGCGACGCGTATCCATCGTAGAGGGCCTGGTCGCCGTAGCCGGAAATCGGCGCGGCACGCACCACCGGTGAGGACTTGTAGGCCGTGTACCAAGCACGGGCATTGGGGCCCTTGACTACGACAACCCGGATGGAGTCGGGCTGGGCTGCGTTTGGAGTGTGCGGAGTGGGCGACGACGGTCCGTAGAACACGTAGGCGAGCCCTTCCTCGATCGTGGCACTGCCAAGGACGCCCGCGGTCACGGGCTGTCCGAGGGCAGCGGCCGCCTCACGCTGCGGTACCACCCCACAGGCGTCGAAGTTGCCGGTGGGGGTTGCCGTCGACCCCGAGGTGGTCGACACGCCTGCGGTGGCCGTTGTTGACACGGAGGTGCTGGTGGTCTTCGTCACACTCGACGAGGTGGGGGAGGACGATCCGCACGCCGCCAACAGACCGATGATCGGAACGGCAACCAGGATGCCGCCAATGCCCGGACGCAGTCTCGTGGGATCCTCGAATCTCACCGAAGGACGTGGTGTCTGTCGGAACTTGTTTTACGGGGGACATCCGCACACGTTGTGTGGACCCCACGACCGGGTACCGATGGGAGCACCAGGACGGTCGTCGCGTGGGTCTGATTTCCGGCATCGGCATGCACCGCGAAATGTCACGATGCGTGTGCAGGGCCCGTACGTGACCCTGCCGCGCACAGGCCACGCGCATTTGACGATCTTGTCGGCGATCATGCCGATCGCTGCGAAACGCCTCGTCGGGTGGCGACCGGCACTGCACCCAAGATGACGGCACGACGCACCGATGGAGGGTCCATTGAGCGGCGCTAGGAAGCTTCTCGTCATCCGGCATGTCCCATGGGAAGGGCCGCACACAATCCTGGACGCCTTCCGGGGAATACCGGTCGATGTGCTCGACGTCTTGGAGACCGCCCGAGCATTGCCTGCGCCGACGGACCTGTGTGGCGTGGTGCTCATGGGTGGGCCGATGAGCGTGACCGACACGATGCGGTATCCCCGGTTGTCGGACGAAGTGGCATGGCTGCGGGCGGCGATGGCCGTTGAACTCCCGATCCTCGGTGTGTGCCTGGGTGCGCAACTGCTCGCCACGGCGCTCGGAGCGCGGGTCTACCCGGGACCGGCGAAGGAACTCGGTTTCGCGCCCGTGACCGTCCTGGAGCCGTCAGATCCGCTGCTTGCAGGATTGGGATCCGCCGCCACGGTGCTGCACTGGCACGGTGAAGTGTTCGATCTTCCGGACCACGCGACACGATTGGCCTGCTCCGAGCGTACCGCCGTGCAGGCGTTCCGACTTGCGAACGCTTGGGGCATGTTGTTCCACGCCGAGGCTGACGCGAGCCTGCTCGATCTGTGGTTTGCCGAGCCGACGATGGCCAGCGAAGCACAAGAGGTGTTGGGCACAGGCTACGAGGCGTTGCTCCGGGCGGGCTTGCAAAGGATGCCCGAGGGTCTCGGCCGGCCGGTCTTCGCCGCCTTCGCCAAGGAGTGCGCGCGATGCCGCTGAACGGATCTGTCGTTCGAACCCCGGCGCGGCGAGGTGCCCGGCGCGGTTCCACCCCATTCGTGCCGCCGCAGATCACCACCGCATGGGAGTCGTGACCGCACCGGGCCCAACGTCCGGTGGACCGTTAGCGCCAAACGCCGGGGAGTAGTCTGCGGGGGCGCGATCTGTCGGTCGGGTGGAAGTGTCCCGATGAAGGAATCGAGTGACCGCAGCATTTCTCATCGTTCGGATCGCTCTTGCGGCGCTCTTTCTCGTCGCTGCGCTATCCAAGCTCGCCGCGCGGCAGCGGACCTGGGCGAGGGTGCGCGTGTTCGGGGTACCCGAGCGGCTTGCTCGCCCGGTGGCGGTGTTACTGCCGCTCGGCGAACTGGCGATCGCGCTTCTGCTGGTTCCGGCCTCCGCCGCGCGCATCGGGGGAATCCTCGCGGGTGCGGCACTCCTGATGTTCTCCGCGGCGGTCGCCCGTCTCATTGCCCGCGGTGAAGCACCGGAGTGCAACTGCTTCGGCCTGTTGCACTCGTCGTCGGTCGGACCCGGGATGCTGGCGCGCAACCTCTGCCTGGCAGGGATCGCGCTTGGGGTCGCCATCGTTGGCGCGGGCACGAGCCCCGGCATCTCCGGGCAAGCCTGGACGTTTTTCGTTGGACTGATCACGCTGCTGGTGGTCGGTATGCACACGTGGGCGGGTCCACATCGGCGTCGCACCGGCGCGGCGCTCCTGCAGACCATTCGTAAGAAGCCCACCGGCGTTGATCCGGGCAGCGACGAACCCTGGCGCTCGCAGTGAGTGTGTCCTCGTGCGCACCTCGGGCCGGGATCTGGCCGGGGCGGCACACGCACCTCTGGCGCGCACCATCTGCACGGCTCCGCCCGGAGGCGGTCCGGGCGCGTACGAGCGACGTGGTGTGCACATCGGCCAAATGCGACAGGACCGCGCGGGCGTCGTGATGGGCGCTGTGGCTCACAGACCAAGCTCCGCGGTGATCCGGCCCTCGGCGACGGCGGTCGCGAGGGCCTCGTAGTCATGCTCGTTCTGATCCGCGTAGGCCGCCGAAAAGGCGGCGATCGCTCGGTCGAAGACCTCGCCGGCGCCGAGATATGCTGCGATTCCGATGCGGTCACCAGAACGGGCATGCGCGCGCGCGAGCGTCCATCCGCACAGCTCGCCATAGATCTTCATGCCGTCTGGCACCATCTGATCGACCTCGACAGATCCCTTCCAGTCGCGCAGCTGGCGCACGTAGAAGTCGCGCTCGACGCCGTCATCGCCGGTGACATGTAGCCATCCCAGGAAGATGTCGCTGGCGGCCTGCATGAGCCGCTGGCCCGCCACGACACGATGGCCATGGTTGCGGTACACGCTGCGGCCGCAGAACTCCTCGAGCACCGAGGGTTGGGCCTCCTTGAGTTGGAGAAACAGCGCGTCGTTGCCGTCACGCCCGAGCATGAGCGTGATCCACGTCCGCATTCCGACGCTCCCGACCCCGACGACCTTGCGCGCGAGATCAACGAATCGGTACTCCTCCAACAATCGGCGACGGTCGGTTGCGAGCGTGCTGCGGTATTCACGCAAGCGCAGGCGTACCCATTCGGTGAACTGGGCGGTCATCTCAGCACTCATGAGTTCACTGGCGGGCACCACAAGCGGCGGGTCGGCGGTGATGCGGGGTTCGCCGTCGACCTCATGGGTGAGCTTATTGAAGGCCGACATGCTGTCGCGAGTGCGGGCCTTGGCCAAGGTCTGGTCCGTGCGCTTGACCAGGTCGTCGTCGGCGCCGGTGGTGGATCGGTAGTCGGCGAGCACTTTGTCGATTTCAAGGCTCGCATAGAACACCTCGAGGTTGGTCTGGGCCGCGAACTGCGCCATCGCGGTGCGGTATCTGCGCACGCAGGCCCGGACCACTGTGTCGCGTTCGAGCGAAGTGAACCCTTGGTCTCGGCCGGCGACATCGAGGCTGACTGCGAGCCGTTTGATGTCCCACTCAAACGGTCCCGGTGCGGTCTCGTCGAAGTCGTTGATATCGAACACGAGCCGGCGCTCGGGGGTTCCGAAGACGCCGAAGTTCGACAGGTGCGCGTCACCGCAAAGTTGAACGCGAAGGCCAGACGTCGGTGTTCCGGCGAGATCGCTGGCCATGACGAGCGCCGCGCCGCGATAGAAGGTGAAGGGCGAGACCAGCATGCGGCCGTACCGAATGGGGACGAGTTCGGGCACACGGCTCTCGGCCTGTGCTTCCAGCAGCGCGATCGGATCCGGGCGTCGCGGGCGCTGCGGGAGCTCGGCATGGCCAGAGCGGGGTACCTGCTTGCGGGCGGCCCGGCCATGTGCGGCGCGTTCGGCGACGCTCAGGTGCTCGACGGCCGCGGAGGCGGCGCGTCGGCTGGCGCCCTGCGCGGCGCGGGTGCTCATCTCGGCCTCCTCGTGGTTGCGCCCACCGCTGGCCACGGCGGCGCAATGGAAACGCACCGAATACAACGCTATTACAGCCCAACGGCGCACCGGTGGATAGCCCAGGGCAACGTGGCTGCAGCGTGTCCGGCGCTGCGGCCCCTGGGGGTGGGTCGAACCGACGTCCTTCGCTTCGCGTGCTCGCCGCGGACCGACCGGGCGCGGATGGGTCGTGAATGGCGGTTTCGCCCCCGCTCAGGCGCCCGCGCGTCGGCCGTGGATGGTCGGTGCCGGAGAGACCGGTTGTCCCAACCTCGCCGGACGGATTGACCGGGGCAGCCATGGTTCGTCGGCCGGCAGGGCGCCGCACACCGACGCCGTCAGTATCGGTCCTGCCGTCGCGCGCGTCCCCTGCTCGACTTGCGCATTGCCTCGACCTCTTCCAGAGAGCGGCCCGAACCGACCGCAACGCACGTAAGCGGCGACTCGGCGACGTGGATCGGGATATGGGTCTCCTCCCGGATGCGATGATCGAGGCCCTGAAGCAGGGCCCCGCCGCCGGCGAGCACGATTCCCCGATCCATGATGTCTGATGCCAGTTCGGGTGGAGTCTTGTCGAGGGTGGCCTTGATCGCTTCGACGATCTGAGTAACGGGCTCCTCGAGCGCCCGGCGGACCTCCTCCGAGGAGAGTGCGACCGTCTTCGGCAGCCCGGTGATCATATCTCGGCCACGGATCTCGGCCTGAACTTCCTCGCCCAACGGGTACGCTGAGCCGATCTCCAGCTTGACCTCCTCGGCGGTCTGGCTACCGATCATCAGTTTGTGCTCCCGCTTGACCCACGTCGTGATGGCCTCGTCCATCTCGTCGCCGCCCACCCTGATCGACTCGGCGACGACGATTCCCCCCAGCGAGATAACGGCGACCTCGGTCGTTCCTCCGCCGATGTCGACGATCATGCTCCCGGTTGGCTCGGCGACCGGCAGGCCCGCGCCAATTGCCGCGGCCATCGGCTCTTCGATCAGATAGACCTGACGGGCTCCCGCAGACAGAGTCGCTTCCTCAACGGCTCGCCGCTCCACCCCGGTGACACCCGAGGGCACGCAAACCACCACGCGCGGATGCGCCCAGCGGGACTGGCCGACCGCCTGGATGAAGTGTCGGAGCATCTGCTCGGTCACCTCGAAGTCGGCGATGACGCCGTCCTTGAGGGGTCGAATCGCGGTGATGTTGCCCGGGGTCCGGCCCAGCATTCGCTTGGCCTCGATCCCAACCGCATAGACCTGATTCGTGCGCTGATCGATCGCCACCACCGACGGCTCGGAGATCACGATTCCGCGTCCTCTCACGTAGACGAGGGTGTTTGCCGTGCCAAGGTCAACGGCCATGTCGCGGCCGCCGAAGCGGGTCAGGGAATCCAGGAACCGGATCGGCGTGCTCCTCGCATGCGGTGGCCCGCCTCCGGATGAGACGGGCGCGGTGTTGCCGGGTTCGTCCACGGCGACCCACGGCCCGGCCGGTCCGCGTTCAGCGGTGCAGAGGCGCGCCGGGCCAGAAGGTCACCCGTAACGGTATCGGGGTGGCGCGCTCGACGCCACCCGCCACACGGACCCCGACACTGCCGGGTGTCTGGACGACCGGTGGACCTTCGTGAACCCGGCCGCGCCTCTCGGGGGTCGATCGCTTGGTCGACGTGTCACCGTTGCGAGCGTCGGCCCTGTTTGTCGTGGGCGCGCGGACCGGTCACGAGGCGTTGCGGCACGTGAGGCCAGGCGTCCAGCGAAGCGGGTCAGCGTGGCACCGGTATCCGAACCCCCGTGCGCCGGGGTCGTGCAGCCGGTGACCGGATGTGCGCCTGGACTCGAGGGGCCTCTCGGTAGAGTGCGCGCTCGGTAGGCGGGATCTTTCAAGGAGCATGGTCGATGGCATCGCCCAACGGCAAGCAGTTGCTGAGGTCGTCATTTCATCTCTTCCGGCGGGACCCGAGGATGATTTGGCTCTCGGTGCTCGGCACCGCGGCGTCGCTTCTGGGCTTCGTTGCTATGACCGGAATTGTCGTCGTGGTGTTCTTCTCGGCGAGCCTCGCCGACCGGTTCGACGTGCTCGCCGTGCTCCCCGGATACTTCGTGCTGACCGCCATCAGCATCTTCTTTAGCGTGGCGGTCGTCTTCGCTGCCTCCGACCGGATTGAGGGGTCAACACCGACGGTGCGCGGATCGGTGCGAAATGCCTGGGGGCGAAAGAGCGTGATTCTCGGCTGGGCGTTCCTCGCATTCATCGTCGGTACCCTTGTCGCGCTCCTCGAGCGCGGGACCGGGGGGATCGCGGGACGGGTCTTCGGGTTCCTGGGTGCGCTCGCCTGGGGGGTAGCGACGTTCTTGGT
>JADGPH010000043.1 GCA_017882555.1 Thermoleophilia bacterium | reverse complement strand
CCAAGTGCGGGGCAAACACCTTTATGACCAAGCGCACCGTCAAGGGCAAGATCATGGGCGGCGCATTGCTGGCGCCGAAGCGGCTTAAGTGCAACGGTTGCGGTACGAACCTAAAGCGCGGGGGCTCGCGCACCAAGCCCAAGGCGTACACGACGCCCGCACCTGAGACGGCGCCGACCAGCAGGGCACCACATAAGCGGACCTTCGCTGAGCGCGTCGCCGAGGACACCGCTAAGCGTAAGGCGGAGAAGTCCGAACGTGTCGCAGCCCGTGCCGCTAGGAAGGCCACTAAGGGCATGACAATTCAGCAGAAGATCGAGTTCGCGTCCGCGAACAAGCGCGGCAAGAACGTGTGAATGGGCCATCCGGTGCTCATCGTGGCCGGCGACAACGCCGACCGTGTCCGCAGCGAACCGGCCTGGGCCAGACTGCTCGGCGTGGCACCCATCCCCGCCTCCTCTGAGATGACGACCAGGCACCGACTCAACCGCGGCGGACATCGCCAAGCCAACGCAGCGCTCTACCGCTCGGTGATCGTGCGAATGCAGTTTCACGAACCCACCAAGGCCTACGCCGCCCGCAGAACCGCCGAGGGCAAGACCAAGCCGGAGATCATCCGCTGCTTGAAACGCTTTCTCGCGCGTGAGATCTGGACCCTCATGCGCCCATTCCGAGAAGCATCAACGACGACCCGAATCGCAACTTGACATCTATAGGACCACCAACGCGATGGCCGAGACGATCAACGGGCTCTACAAGACCGAATTGATCAAGCCGCAGGGTCCGTGGCGGACCGTTAACCAGGTCGAAGTCGCCACCCTCGAGTGGGTCGACTGGTTGCCCCACCGCCGCCTGTACGAGCACTGCGACGACCTGCCGCCAGCCGAATACGAAGCCCCCTACTACCGTCAACACCGAACTCAGCCGGCGGCTAAGTTCTCAAACCAGTAAGTCTCCAGACTCACCGGGGCGATTCAGGCCGCGTTGAACGCGTTCGAGATCACCTTCGACGGACGCCTGTCCGCCGGCCGAAACTGACGACCAAAAGAGATCAGCTACACCGTTCACTTGACAGGCACCCCGCAGGTCACACCAATCGGGTAACCCACGAAGACCAGTGGGCGCGCGATGCCCGCAAGCGCCGGCAATAAACCCCATGGACTATGGTGAATATCGCAGCTGGTTCGGTCTCCGTACCTCACGGTGTGGCGGTCGAGGCAACAGGGAACCCGGTGTGAGCCTGGGACTGCCCCGCAGCGGTTAGTGGGAAGGAACTCCGTCACCTGAGCGCTGGGCCGCAAGGCCCGGGAAGCGACGGCCAGTAGGTGAGCGGCACGTGCCGCTCGCGCCCACGAGTCCGAAAATCTGCCAGCCGCGCGTTCCGCAGCCGCGGCACGCTGACCATGCAGACTCGCGAAGGAGAGTTCTGATGACATCGACGACGTGCGCGACGGTGTACGGGTATCCCCGCCAAGGCAACAAGCGGGAGCTGAAGAAGGCCGTCGAGGGGTATTGGGGTGACGGCAACGTGGACATCTTGCTGCAGACGGCGCAAGACCTGCGTGCCGAGCGGCTCCACCTGCTACGCGACGCCGGACTGGATGAGATCCCGAGCAACGACTTCTCGCTCTACGACCACGTCTTGGACACGGCCTGGATGTTCGGCGCGATCCCCGACCGCCACCAGCAGGCGGTACCGGACATCAGCACGCCCGGTGGACGACTCGACCGCTACTTCGCGATGGCCCGCGGCACAGCGGAGGTTGCACCCCTGGAGATGACGAAGTGGTTCGACACCAACTACCACTACCTCGTCCCTGAGCTCGGATCCGACGCCCAGTTCACCCTTGACGCGAGCAAGCCGATTGCGGAGTTCAACGAAGCCAAAGAAGCCGGCGTCGTCACCCGCCCGGTGATCCTCGGTCCGATCAGCTTCCTGTTACTGGCCAAGGCCGAGCAAGAAGGGATAGACGGGTTCGAGCCGCTCACCCTCCTTGATCGCCTGCTGCCCCGGTATGCCGAGCTGCTGCAGCGGCTGCACGGCGCTGGCGCTGAGTGGGTGCAGCTCGATGAACCGGCCCTGGTCACCGACCAGCCTCCTGCGGTGCTCGCGCATGCCGCACGGGCGTACGCAGCACTGACGAGCGGAAGCGACCGTCCCAAGATCCTTGTAGCTTCCTACTTCGACAGGCTTGGCGAGGCGCTGCCCGTGCTCGCGGCCTCCGCGGTGGAGGGCCTCGCGCTCGATTTCACAGGTCCCGCCGCGGCAAACCTTGATGCGCTGGCTGCGATCGGTGGCCTACCCGGAAAGCGACTGGTCGCTGGTGTCGTCGACGGCCGCAACATCTGGTTGGCCGACCTTCCGCGTGCGCTGTCCATCTTGGACACTCTGGCCGGTTTGGCCGACCGCGTCGACGTCGCCGCGTCCTGTTCCTTGCTGCATGTCCCGCTCGACGTCACGCTGGAACGGGAACTCGACCGACAGGTGAAGGGGTGGTTCTCCTTTGCCCGGCAAAAGCTCGACGAGATCGTCATGCTCGCCCGCGGAATCAGCGGAGGACGGGACGCAATTGCCGGCGATCTGAGGGTCAATGCGGCGCGGCGCGGCGCGCGGCAGAGTTCGCCGATCGTGCACGTTGACGCCGTACGCGAGCGCGCCGCGGCAGTAGGCGACGCCGAGCTACACCGCACAAGCCCCTATACGAAACGGCGGGAGGCCCAGCAAGACCGTCTGCACCTCCCCGTGCTGCCGACGACAACCATCGGCTCCTTCCCACAGACTGCTGAGCTCCGAAACGCCCGCGCGGCCCTACGGTCTGGTGCGCTGGACCGGGACGGCTACAACGCCGCAATGGAGACCGAGATTCGGTCCGTCGTCGAGGCGCAGGAGGAGATCGGCCTTGACGTCCTCGTGCACGGTGAGCCCGAGCGAAACGACATGGTGCAGTACTTCGCCGAGCAACTCGACGGCTTCCTAGCTACGGCCCACGGCTGGGTGCAGTCCTACGGGACCCGCTACGTCCGGCCCCCAATCATCCTCGGCGACGTCAGCCGACCCGAACCGATGACCGTCCGGTGGGCAAGCTACGCGCAGAGCCTGACCGAACGTCCGATGAAGGGCATGCTCACCGGACCGGTGACGATGCTCGCCTGGTCCTTTGTTCGGGACGACCAGCCCCTCGGGGACACTGCCCTCCAGGTCGCGCTCGCCCTGCGGGACGAGGTTCGCGACCTGGAGGCAGCGGGTATCGCGGTCATCCAAGTCGACGAGCCCGCGCTGCGAGAGACCTTGCCGTTGCGTCAGGCTGACCGGGGCGAGTACCTCACCTGGGCGGTCGAGGCGTTCCGACTCACCACATCAGGGGTCAGCGACGGGACACAGATTCACACCCACATGTGCTACGCGGAGTTCGGTGACGTGGTGCAGGCGATCATCGATCTCGACGCCGACGTGATCAGCTTGGAAGCAGCGCGCTCGGAGATGGCCGTCGTGGACGACCTGGCAGAGGCCAGCTACCCGAACGAGGTCGGTCCCGGAGTGTGGGACATCCACTCACCTCGCGTTCCTTCGGTGAACGAGATGACGATGCGGCTGCGTGCGGCCGTGGCTGCGTTCCCTGCTGCACGGTTGTGGGTAAACCCCGACTGTGGGTTGAAGACCCGCGGCTACACCGAGGTCCGTGCGAGCCTGCGCAACACTGTGGCGGCTGCCCGGTCGGTTCGCGCCGGGCTCTGAGGACTGCTCAGACATCCCGCCAGGGAGTGATGTTCTTGCGTATGACGACAGAGTCGACCAAAGGTGTCGCCGGGCCCGATTCCATCACGTTCGTTGACCTCACCGTGCGCGCGGCATCGGTCTGCGCTACCTGTTGCTCCTTCGCTGCGCGTCGCTGAACTCCGGCGAGAACGCGGCGCCGATCCCCATGATCGCCTGCCGCCAACCGCTGACAGTGAGGAACATGGTGCTCAACCTGCTGAACGTGGCCGACATCCGCGAGCACGGGACGTCAAACACGGTATCCGCCCAAGTCATCAGACGCACCCGACCCGAGCCTGGGTCAAGATCAGCTGATATGCCCTCGCGTCCGTTGATCGCACTCTGGCGCAAGTACCGACCACTCTTGAGCACCAATGAGTGAGTTGACACAGCTGCACTCCATGCTCCAGACCGTGCGACGATGCAGCGGCACCTCCGAACGCAACGGCGCCTCCAGTACGACCGAGACTCGGGTTCGGCGTTAGCCGGACTCGGGAACGCCGTGGCCGGCCTCGGCCTACGGCAGCGGGTGCAGCTGGTGCAGACCATTCGAGTGGGAGCCGGTCCAGGATGTGTGGGCCGCCCTCGTCGAGGTGCAGTTCGGTCTCCCGCAGGCGCCAGGGTTCGACACCGAAGGCGGGATGCTGGATCACGAGGCCCCCGAGCCTTGTGTCAGGGTGGCCACCATGATGTCCACGCCATGGGGCCCAACATGGTGAATCAACCCCGGAGCATGTCCGCCAGTACCGCAGCCTCGCTGATATCGGCGTCCTTCGTGGCGGTGATCAGTGTCAAAGGGCCATGCGCGGTCAGATCGCGCAGGTGCACGAGGGCCTCAGCGCGCTCGGGCTCTGCGAGTTCGGTCCGGTAGCGGCGACCGAACTCCTCGAAGCGCTCCGGATCGTGGGCATACCACTTGCGTAGCTCCGTGGATGGAGCGACCGTCCTGCACCATTCATCGAAGTCGGCCCTCTCCTTGCTCAGTCCCCGCGGCCAAATGCGGTCGACCAGTACCCGGGCACCATCCTCGGCCCCTGGCTCGTCGTAGGCGCGGCGGACGTTCACGTCATGCTTG
>JADGPH010000248.1 GCA_017882555.1 Thermoleophilia bacterium | reverse complement strand
TACAGCTAGACCCGCCGCCAGGTGCCGTTGTGGCACAGTGGGCACGGCGGAAGAACGAGCACGCCGTCGTTTTCGCTCGGGGACACCACGAGAAGGTCGCACGCGTCACAGCGGAACTGACCCGTCACCGCATCGCCAATCTCGTATCGCTCGTCTGTGGTGCTCATGTGTGGACTCCTTGGGATCTCGACTCGACCCGCGCTCTCGGCGCGCCGATGCAGCGCGGGGACAAACGTGCCCGCCGGGGAAGCGTGAGGTGTGGGCTGGCGCTATGTGGCGATCGCTACGACGACACTGATGATCGCGATGAGGGCAAACAGCACCGCTCCGACCATCAGCACGATGTGCTCAGGAATGCCGATCAGCTGACGTTCGCCGATGTGCCGTGACCGCGTGCGACGATTACCGAGGATCCGGGTGACGGCGCCTTCGGTCAGCCACCGTTCACAAAACGGGCAATATTCGGAGTCAGCGAGCAGCGGGAGGCCGCACCGGTGGCATGCCGGGGCCTCAGAGCGGTGGTTGCCCTCAAGGTCGTGCTTCGCCCTCACGCCGATACTCCTTGCCGACACGAGGCGATGGTGAAATCGCCTCGCACGTGCGGGAATTTGAGGATACATGCTTCCCGGTGCCACACGCCAGTCTCACTCGCCCGGCGGATCTGAAACGCACCTGTCCTTACCGGTCGCTGCGAAAAAATCGGTCAGCGGCCTCCCAGCCGGGACCGGCGCTCGTTGGCGGTTGGGTGCCCGAACCCTCCGGCGGGGTCGTACCCATCATCGGAAATGCGGTGTCGACCGCGTCCGTCTGTGGTGGTGGGGTCCCCTGTGCGGCATCTTCTGCCTGCATTTCCGCGATCTCGCGCTCTTTGGTGTCCAGCTCGATGAGCTTGCGCTCGACTGAGGCGATCTCTGAGGCGAGCGGACCTTCGGGCAAGTCGCCAGCGCGAACGAGCTCGTAGGCCCGCATCCCCAACTCTTCGAGCGCGGCGCGGTGTTGGCGCTGCAACAACCGGCGCTCACCCTCCACACGCGCGCGCTTGAGCGAGACTTGGACGTCGTTGGCGAAGCGGCTCGCTTGTCGTGCCAGGCTGTCCACGACCGACATTGCACCCTCCTGCGTGACTCGCGCATCAGTACGCCGTGGAGGGAGTGTACCGCTGTTCTCCCGTTTCGGACCACGGGGAGCAATCTGATCTGTGGCGGGTCAGGTGGCGGTATCCATGACGAGCACGGCGGCACCGCCGAGGCGGCCGGCGTCAAGTGCCGCAAGTGCCGCATTCGCATCCTCAAGCGCAAAGACATTCACGCTTGTGTGAATCGGAATCTCGGTCGCGAGGGCGAGAAACTCGCGCGCATCCGATCGGGTGACGTTGGCGACGCTTGCGATCGATCGCTCCCACCAGAGGTCTTGATAGTCGAAGGACGGGATCTGGTCGAGGTGGATCGCATTGATGCTCACGGTGGCGCCGCGGTCGAGTGCTGCGAGTGCGCGGGTCACGACCCAGCCGACCGGCGCAAAGGTCACCGCAGCATCGAGGGGAACGGGGCACGTATCGTCGTAGCTGCCCGCCCAGACCGCTCCGAGGTCGCGGGCCCGTTGCTGTTCGGATTCGGACCGGGTGCAGACGTAGATCTCGCACCCCCAAGCGCGGGCAACCTGGATCGCGCACAGCGCCGAGGCGCCAAACCCAAAGAGCCCCACGCGGTGGCCGGGCTGCACTCCCGCACGGCGCAGGGCGCGGTACCCGATGACCCCCCCACACAACAGCGGCGCGGCTTGGATATCGGTCATCGACTCGGGAACCGGCGCGGCGACGGTCGCATCCACGACCATCATCTCTGCGAATCCACCGTCACGATCCCAACCGGTGAACATCGCCTCCGCACAGAGATTCTCCCGGCCTGATTGACAAAACCGGCAGACCCCACAGGTATGGGCCAGCCAGTACGCACCGACGCGATCGCCGATCTCCCATCCGGTCGTGCCGTGACCGAGCGCCGTGATGCGCCCGACCGCTTGATGGCCCAGGACGATCGGAAGTCGACGGGCGACGAGCTCACCGGTGGCGATTTGAAGGTCGGTGCGACACACCGCGCAGGCCCCGACGCGGATCAGCAGTTGGCCGGGACCGGGGACCGGCACCGGCACCTGTTCTGCGCGCAATGGGCGAGACGACAGGGGTCCGGGACGGTGCAGTCGCATGGCACGCACAACTACACGCTAGCGTGAGTAGCCACGACCCTCGCGGGCCCGGCACCGCGATCACGACAAGGCGATGGTTCTCGACGTGGAGGTTGTTCCGGTCCTAAGCGCACTGTTAGGGGCCTCTGATGCCACGAGGCGCTGGGGGATTCTGTGCGCCGACGGCCACACCCGCTGGCCGGGTGTGACCCGGGTCGAGGCAGATGCGGCCTGCCGCGGGCTTGCCGCGACCGGTTCGGACTCACCGGGTGCCGCGCTCCTTGGGGTTGAGCTCGGTGTGGTGCTCAGCGACGGCGCCGGGCCGTACGTCGTCGATGCCGACGGGGTACTGGTGCTCGTAGTGGACCGGCACGCGCACATCCCCGAGTGCTCGTTCGCGATGGGACAGGTCGATCGGGATCGCGTGCGCCTTGGCCTTGTGCGGGACAGGGGTGCGCACGGGATATGGGAGTGGGTGACCCAGGCCGATGTTGCCGTGACCGACCGCGTCACCGTGCTCGATCGGCTGGCGGCCGCGGAGACACTGGAGGCCATCTCGCGGGGGTGGGATGCCCCGGATCCGTGGTCAATCTGTCCCGATCTGCCGTAAGGTACAAGACAGGCATGTCGCGAATGAACTTCTATGAGGTCAGGTTTCGCGCTCGGCTGGCCGATGCTCTCGCCGAGGAAGCGGTTGCACGGCTGCGCGCCGCGCTGGAAGGGATGCCGGGGATCTCGCGTGCGTACGGGGCCGATCATGACCATGCGACCCACACGGTCAGCGGGGACTTCCAGGTCGAGGTTGCCCGCGGCATGGGCGCTGCGGCCCGCGACAGCAGTCGCTTGGCCAAAGAAGCTCTCAAGGCGGCGGGCATGGGTGACGCACGGCTGGTCGAACTTTTCATCGCGTTACGGCAATCGCCGTGAGCCGGGCGTGAAGCGTTGGTGGACCCGGGACTGCGCAACGCACCCGGATATGTGGCGGTGAGGGAGGCAGCTGTCAGGATCTCTGGGTCATGAGCACACCGACTGAAACCCCGTCACCGGCGATCGGACTGGTGGGAGGCAACGCCCTGCCGGGTGGGGTCATGATGCGGACCTCCCACCGGGTCGGTATCGCCGTGCGCCAAGAAGCGACGGGCCAGATTGCCACCGAGGGATTCGACCTCGAGCGCCCGAGCGGACGTTGGATGACGCTGCCCTTGGCCCGCGGCATCTTTGCGATGCGGACGGCTTTGAGAACGGGTAAGCAGGCGATGCTCATCAGTGATCGCCTGCGGTGGGCGGGCAACGATACCGACGAGCTGATGAGCGATGAACCCCTCGGGTGGGGCGCCAAGGCGCTCATGGTGGTTGGCGTGGTCGTTGGCATTGCCCTGGAGATCCTGGCATTCCGCGTTGCGCCAATCGTGATCGCCAAGGAGGTCGGTCTGACTGGGCTCGCCTTCATCGTGGCCGATGCGGCGATCCGCTTGGGGCTGCTGTTGGGGATGCTGCTGGTCATGAGCGCCCTGCCCCCGTTTCGACGGATCCTCTCGTATCACGGGGCAGAGCATCAGGCGATCGCCGCCTTTGAATCCGGCGGTCCACTGACCGCGTCCGCCGCCGCAGGCTTTACGCGCTTTCACCCGCGGTGCGGGACGTCGTTCTTGGTGGTCTCGGCGGCGGTGTCAGTCGGGGTGTACGGCGTCGTGCTGTGGGCGACGGGCAACTTCAGCTACGTAGCGTTGATCGCGACACGGATCGTCCTGGCCCCCCTGGTGACCGCCATCGCGTTCGAGTTCCAGCGTCAGGCGGCCCGCTTGGCCGACGGCCCGTGGCGGTTTCTTTCGGCTCCGGGAATGTGGGCGCAGTACCTGACCACGCGTCCACCGAGAATCGGTGAGCTGGAGGTTGCGGTGGCGGCGCTCCAGGAGGCGCTCTCGGCGCCCGAGCACGCGCTGCATCTCACCTATAGCGCCCTCCCGGGTGTTGCGGGCGTCCCGGTCGTCGATGTCCCCTCGGCTGCGGGGTAGGTCATCGCGATGCATCGTTGGCTGGACCATCTCGTGGCAATCGCGGGGATCGCTGCGGTTGCGGTCATCATGACCATGATCTTCCGGAGGGCGGTGGGACGCCTCGAGCGGCGTCTGTCCGCCTCGCCGGAATCCGGCACGACGGGTCAGAAGCGTGCCCATACTCTCGGGGGGATTCTGCGCGCCGGGGTCCTCGTCGTGGTGTGGATTACCGCAGTAGTGACGGTGTTACAGGAAGTCAGCGTTCCGGTGGCGCCGCTGATCGCCACCGCCGGGATCGGGGGGATCGCAATCGCCTTTGGGGCGCAGACCCTGGTGAGGGATCTCGTCTCTGGCTTCTTTATTCTGTTGGAGAACCAATACGACGTGGGCGACACGGTGATGATCGCGACGGTCTCGGGCACCGTGGAGGCCATTGGTCTTCGGTCGACGGTCCTACGTGGTGTCGATGGGACGCGCCACGTCGTCTCCAACGGGGAGATCCGGATCTCGAGTAATCAGACAAGGATCTTTTCACGCAGTGTGCTGGTGTTGCCGTTGCCCTACGACGTCGACGTCGATCGCGCAATCGCCCTGGCGACATCGGCCGGTGCCGATCTGCGGAGCGACCCGGCCTTCGGTCCGGATATCCGTAGTGACGTAGAGGTGTTGGGAGTCGACGCGTTCGGTGCGGACCGGATGGACATCAAGCTGACGGTCGAGACTCGCCCCGGCAGGCAGTGGGTGGTGGCGCGTGAGCTGCGGCGCCGCATCAAGCTCGCGTTGGACCGGGAGGGGATCTCCTTGATGCCCGCGGGGACGCCGGACCCACGCCCATAGCGCGGATGGCGGGTAGCCGCCGTGACTTGCGCAGCGAGTTCGCGGTTCGTCCATATTTGATCCGGCGCACGCGCCGACCTGGCGGAGCCGCGGGCGCCTAGGGGCGTGGTGGTCGTGGTGCGGCCGTGGCTTTGGCGGTGGCGTCGGTGCGCAATTGGTGGAGTCGGTCGGCACCGGCACGGACGATCGCGTTTGAGGCCGTAAGCCCGTCAAGCGCCCCATTGAAGTGGGGCATCACGTAGCGC
>JADGPH010000042.1 GCA_017882555.1 Thermoleophilia bacterium | reverse complement strand
CCAGCGAGCGCCTCGCGCGTGACCGGACCGCGCAGGAGGCCCCGGCCTGGGCAGCCCTGACAGGTCAACTGGACGATGTCACCGTGGTGCCCGAGGACGACGCACATGACCTCTCGGCTGCGCACTTGACGCGGGCCGGCTAAGCGCGGAGCCGCTCGCCCGGCCGTTTGGAGCACGGGGCCCCGGTGGAGTGGGAAAGCCCTGAGAATGCACAGCGGGAGACGGGGCTCGGACCCACGACATTCGGTTTGGAAGGGTGACCTCGCGGGGCAGACAAAGGAAGTAACCCTTCTGCACACACGGGTATTCACTTCTCGCAAGTTCACACGTGTTCCCACCGTGATGTGGGGCAGATGTTCGCTGACCAAGATCCGGCCGCCTGTCCGCACGGCGTGATCCGGTTGTGCCACGCCGCCGCCCGGAAACTGGGTCTATATTCACACCATGGAGGGAGCCCGGATCCAAGGGGATGATGGGGCGATCACGCGACTCGCGCCGATGCCAGATCGGTCCCCCAGGAGGCGTGCTGTGCGCGTATTCTCGGGCAACTCGGGTACTGCTGGCCCGATACACACGTGCTCCAGTGCGGTCGTGAGGCATGGCTGCAGCTGTCGATCTCCCCGACGCGGGTGCATGAAACGCGCGTCGGGCCTCCGGTCGGGAGTCGGGTCGTGAGCGATCTGCCGGCTGGAGTCGTCACCTATCTCTTTACCGACATCGAGGGTTCAACACGCCTTGCCGAACGGCTCGGGATGGTGTGGCTCGAGGTCCTCGACCGGCACGAGCGGCTGCTCAGCGAGACGATCGCGGCGAGTGACGGCGTCATCGTCAGCACAGCCGGCGACGGCGTGTTCGCAGCGTTCTCCGCGCCGGATCGGGCGCTTGCCGGTGCGGTGCTCGCGCAGCGTGCGTTGGCGGATGCACCGTGGCCAGGGGGAGTACGGCTTCACGTTCGCATGGGGCTTCACACGGGGGTGGCGCAATTTGCCGGTGCTGACTACGCAGGGCTCGACGTGCATCGGGCTGCGCGGATTGCGGGCGCCGCGAATGGTGGGCAGCTGGTCATCTCCGCGGCGACGCGGGGGCTCGTCGCATTGGCGCTGCCGTCTGATGTCGCCCTCCGAGACCTTGGCGTGCATCGCCTGAAGGATCTTGTCGATCCTGAGCACCTCTTCCAGGTCTGCATCGCGGGACTGCCGAATGATTTTCCCCAGTTGCGGGGCGTCGGGACTCGGGTGCGGGCGCTCCCGCCGAGGGTTTCGGGATTCATCGGTCGTGCCGGAGAGATCGAGCAGATCGCGGCTCTATTGGAGTCGCCCGGCGTGGTCACTGTCACAGGGCCCGGCGGCATGGGAAAAACCAGCATTGCGATCGAGGTCGCAGCGCGTCTTGAGCCCAGCCTGCGCGACGGTGCCGCATTCGTTCCCCTGGCGGCCTTGCGCGAGTCCGGTCAGCTGGCGCCCGCGATTGCCCGGGTCCTGGAAATCCCAGAGGAGCCCGAGCGTAGCCCCGAGCAGGTGGTCATCGACCGGCTTTCGGGCACCCAAATGCTCCTGCTGTTGGACAATCTCGAACAGCTCCCGGACGTGGGGCCCTTCGTTGCTCGAGTGGCCGCCGCCGGGCCCGAACTACGGGTGCTGACCACAAGCCGCGCGCCGCTTCACGTTCGGGGCGAGACCGAGTTTCGGCTTGAACCGCTGGCGCTCCCCGATCCGCAGATCGCCACGGACCCCGAGGCCCTTGGCGAGTTCGAGGCGGTTCGTCTGTTTGTCGAGCGGGCGAGCCTGGTTGACCCTCACTTCAAGCTGACCGATGCAAATATGGCCGCCGTCGCGGACATCTGCCGACGCCTGGACGGACTCCCGCTGGCCATCGAGCTTGCCGCTGCCCGGCTGCGGGTCCTGACCCCGGAAGCCGTCCTTCGGCGGCTCGATGACCGTCTGCGGCTCTTGACCGGGGGCGCCCGGGACGCCCCGGAGCGCCAACAGACCTTGCGGGCAACGATCGACTGGAGCCACGATCTGCTCGACGCGCCCGCACAGGTCCTGCTGCGCCGGCTCGGGGTCTTTCGCGGGGGGTGGACACTTGACGCGGCCGAGGTCGTTGCCGATGCCCCCGATGCAATGGACAACCTTGAGACTCTCGTTGACCACGGCCTCGTCCGGCGCGACGACGCTGCGGGCGCGTCTGAGCCTCGTTTTCAGATGCTCGAGACCATTCGCGAGTATGCACTCGAGCGACTCCGCCGGGCAGGGGAGCTCACTGCCTTGCGCGACGCTCACTTGATGTGGTTTCGAGAGTTCGCTGAATCCGAGGACGGTGTTCTCGAGCGGGAGCACGACAACCTGCGCGCCGCCTTGTCATGGGCAGCCGAGACCGATGCAGAGCGCGGACTGTGCATCGCGAATCGGTTGTCGCGCTTTTGGCTCGCACACGACCACGTTCGTGAAGGTGAGGAGTGGTTTGTCCGGTTGCTGAAGGCACCTGGGGCACCCCGTCCACAGACCCGCGCGCGGGCACTGGCCGAGCTCGCGGGACTGCGGTACTGGCAAGGGCGCTATTCGGACGCCGAGGCGGACTATCGAACCGCGCTTGGGGGCTTTCGCCAGCTTGGTGATGTCGTCGGTGCCAATGATGTGCTCTACAGCCTTGGGTGGGTTGTCGCCGCGCGCGCGGACTGGCCCGCCGCGCAAGCCATCTTCACCGAGACCCTCGGAACGTGCCGTGAGGCCGCCGATCCGCGCCGCATCGGGCTCGCGTTGCAGGCGCTCGGCATGGCGCAGCACCGAGGTGGAGATCAGATCGCCGCCTGCGCGACCCTCTCCGAGGCGGTGCGTGTCCTTGAATCGGTCGGCGAGACCTTTGGGTTGGCCAACGCGCATTACGACCTCGGTCGCACGCTCAGGGCCCAGGGGGACTTCGATGGAGCGCGAACCCACCTGCGCGAAGCCCTCATTTTGCATGCTGGCGCGGGCAACATCCCCGGTGTCATCTTCGTGCTCGACGCCCTCTCGCGTACGGATGCGGAGACGGGCAATCCCGAGCGCGCGGTCACACTCGCCGCCGGGGCAGACCGGGTACGCGTCACCCTCACGGCGCGACCGCCGGAGGCGATCGTCGAGCGCTGGGACGTCGAGGTGGCGGTCGCGGACCTCCTGACGGTCGACGTACGTACTGCAGCGTGGGCGCGCGGGTCGCGCCTGCCGCTGTCCGAGCTCATCAATCTTGGTAAGGAGGCTGGCCATGTCGAATGACGACGTCCGGACCGTTGAACGCCTGATTGACGGCCTGAACGCAAAGAACGTCGCGGTTATGGACGAGGTGTTCACCGACGACGCGGTGATGGAATGGCCCCAGTCGCGCGAGCGCATTCGGGGCGCGGCGATGCGGCGCGAGGTGTACAGCCGGATGGAGGTCCTGCCCCGCATCTCTCCGCGCCGTGTGATCTCCCGCAACGACCTTGTCGTGGCGGAAGCGCAGCTGGACTACGACGGCACCGCGTACGACTGCGTGTTTGTGTTTGAAATGCGCGACGGCCGGATCTGCAAGGAGACCGCCTACTGGGCGACCCCCTTTGAGCCGCCCGCCTGGCGTGCGGCACTGGTTGAGCGGATGTAGGGGGCCTACTCGTCGGCCTCGGTCTCGCGGGCCAAGTGCGTGTGCACCTGCGAGACCACGACCGAGCCCTCCCCGACCGCGGAGGCGACCCGCTTGACCGCCCGCTGGCGTACATCACCCACCGCAAACACGCCGGGGAGACGCGTCTCAAACGGTTCTGGCGATCGCTCGAGCGGCCAGGCGGGGGCCAACTCGGCGTCCAGGAGGTCCGAGCCCGTGATGACATACCCCCAGGGGTCCCGCGCGACGGCTGCAGGGAGCCAGTCGGTGTGGGGGCGGGCGCCGACCAGCACGAAGAGACCCGTGACCGGCAGGTCGCGGGTGCGCTGGCTCGCTCGATCGCGAATGGTCAGCTGCTCGAGTCGCCCGGATCCCTCGGCCGCCGCGATCTCGGCGCCGTAGAGCACGTCGATGTTTGACGAGGCGTTGATCTCATCGATGAGGTATCGGGACATGCTGCTGGCGAGCGTCTCGCCGCGGATCAGCATCGTGACCGTGCTGGCGTACTTGGCGAGGTGCATCGCGGCCTGACCGGCCGAGTTTCCCCCGCCGACCACGACCACGGGCTCGCCCCTGAGCGCTTGCGCTTCGGCGATCGACGCCCCGTAGAAGACCCCCGCCCCTTCACGTTCGGCGAGGCCTGGCGCCTCCAGGCGCCGATAGCTCACCCCTGTGGCGATGACCACGGCGCGTGCCCGGACCTCCTGATCGTCCGACAGCACGGCGACGAGGCGTGCCGCCTCGGCCCGCAGTCCGACGACCTCGTGCATCATCAGAAATCGAACCCCAAAGACCCAGGCCTGCTGGTATGCGCGCATCGTGAGCTCGGCACCGCTGACCCCGCGCGCGAATCCGAGGTAGTTCCGGATGAGCGAGCTACTGCCGGCCTGGCCGCCGATCGTCTCGCGCTCGATGACGAGCGTTGAAAGCCCCTCGGATCCGGCATACACGGCGGCGGCAAGCCCGGCGGGACCGGCGCCCACGATAAGCAGGTCAACCTCAGACGTCTGCAACGTGGTCGGCAGCCCGCATGCCTCGGCCACCTGCAAATCGGTAGGGCGTTGCAACGCCACGCCGTCCAGGCCCACGAGCACTGGGCGCTTACAGTCGGCTCCCAGCGCCGCCAGCTGGGACTCCGCCGCGGGGTCGTCGGCGTACCGAAACACGTGCGGCACGCCGTTGCGCGTCAAGATACTCCGCACCTCACTCGCCCGCGCAGACCAGCGATCCCCGATAAGCGTGATCGGCCCGCCGCCCTCTGCATGGGTGCGGGACCATTCGTGCACGAACTCGGCGACTGTGCGGATGAACAATTCGTCGGGACTGCGCCAGGGCCGCAGTACGTAGTAGTCGATCACGCCCAGCCCCATGGCGCGAAGCACCGCGCGGGCGATTTCAGGATTGGCCCAGTCTCCCCAATCAATGAGCAACCCACGCCGGGCAGTGGGATGCCACCGATGGACCTGCGCGAGCACCTCAGTACCGGGAAGATCCGGAAGCGCGACCCCGGACAGGGCGACGGCGACTTCACGGTTGCTTCGGTGGGTCTCCTCGAGCGTCTGCACGGCCAGATGTCCGGTTGCGAGCACCACAATCTCGTAGTCCGGGCCAAAACGCCGGTTCAGCTCGACGGCAATGCGCTCGCGTGCTCCCGGATCATCCTCCGCCACGAGTATCAACGGCTTGGTGCGATCCCCCGCGGTCGGGCGCCCGGCGGGTCTCGCCACATCGTCAGGGTGTGCCACACCGATGACGTTACGCGGTGGGCCTCACCAGTGGCAACTGCCCCCACCTGCGCGGGTCACCTCGATCCGCCCAGGTGGGGGCGCACTCAGCCGATCTCGTCTGCCGCCGCCGTTCGGGTCCGCTGGCGGGCATCGTCGGCAGCAGGACCCACCCTTGTCGGCCGGCGGGTTGCAGCCGTAGGGTGACGCCAGACGCTCACCGCGGTTGAGAGGCTCCCACCAGTCATCCGAGGGGGATAGAGATGCTGTGCGCACTGACGGTCCGGACGCTGAGGCCCGGAACCTTCGAGCAGTTCCGCTCCGCGTTCCTTGAGACCGACCAGCCGCTCACCGGCTGGGTTCGCTTCAACATGTTGCGCAATGCGGAGAACCCGAACGAGGTGGTCTGCTTTGGGTTCTTCGATGGCACAGTCGACGAGCTCCGCCAGAATGCCGCCGAGCAGGGCCTCAGCGAGCAGCGTGCCAGGATCGCTCCTTTCATCGAGTCGGTCGGCACTGACGCGTTGTTTGAGATCGTCGAGGACCTGACGAACTCTGCGAGTCCCGGGTAGCCCAAGTTCTCATCGCACCCGGTCGAGCGATTTGGATCTCGGATACTTGAGGGCGCATCGAGCGGTGGTCCCGAGTCCGCGGTGCGCGGTTCGGCGCTCCATCCTGGTCGTCTGGCGGTGGCACGCTCTCGCGCATTTGTCTGACCACCATGTGCACGTATGTCGGGCACCAGCACGGGGCGCGCACGCCAACTGCCGAGGCAGGATGCGAACGCGCGACCTTTGGCTCCGAAGGGCTACGGCGCAGGGGACTTGTGTGATGCCGGGTGCAACCGATGCTCGCCACGAGCGGGCAAACTTGCACACAGGCGCACGGGCGCTACCGCGCCGAGTTGCGTCGGAGTTGCGTCGGGGTGGCCTTGAGCGTGCAGGATCTCGACCTCCTCGAAGCTGAGCGCGCCGAGCGCGAGCAGGCGACGGTTGTTGAACCAGCCGACGTGAGTCAGCGTCGCCCACTCACATGTGCTCTTGCGTCCGGGTTTCGTCGACTTCTTTATCCCTCATCTGTCTGGACCGAGGTCCGGTCGACCGATACCGGGTACGAGCGGGCGGGTGTGGTCAGCCGAGTCGCGACAAGCCGACGGCAAGTTCCTCGGCGTTCATGACAGGCACGGCCTCGACGGTCGCCCCGAGTTGGAGCCAGAACGGCTCGGCAAGGCCCGGGAGCGTCGCGCCGTCAGGCGCGTCGATCACCAGCGTGAACCCACGACGTCCCCCGAGCGGGTAGAAGTAGGCAGCCTCTGGCTTCAGCTTCGCCAGGATCCCTTCGATGGTTGGACCCATGGTGCCATCGAGGACCATTTGGTTCGTCTTTTCGGTGTCCATCGCGACGTGCAACATGAGACGCATGGTCAAACCCTTCCTCTCGGTGGACCTTGTCAGCCTGCGCTCTTATAGCGCTCAGGTCGGAACAATTGCCACCACGCGCCCGCCTGCACACCGCGTACACCCATCAGCACCCCTACACGGATTGCCCGATCCGCGTACGTGCGAGCGGAAGAATCGCCCCTCATCTATCTGGGGGATACGGGAGTCAGCAGGACCCGGACAGGTGGAACAGTCCAAAGCAACTGGCATGGGAGCTGAGACTTCACGTGCAGACGGCCACCACCACCCCGTTCCGATTCCGGGAAGAGCACAAAAGGGGCCCGGCGCTTAACGTCGGCCACGCGCTTGGGCGCGGCGACAAAGCCACCGTCGTGCGGCTGTCGTTTCGGTCAGCGGGGCGCGAGCGCGGGACGGATTGCTCAGCGGATGCTTGCCGGCCCGTAGCGGTGCACCAGCGCCAGCGCCGCGCTGGGGTTCGCGGTCAGCCGCGTCCACACCGCCGCCCGCAGCGCGGGCGCGAAGTGGGCGGGAATAAAGACGCTATGCATCCACACCCACTGGGCGTGGGTGAGCGCTGCACGTGGCACGGCGTCGAAGCTGTTGGCGATCGTCTGCGGGACCGGGGGGTCGTAGGGGACCGTGAGCGCGAGGGCGTCACCCGGACCGTTGAGCGCCAACGTGGTGCCGGTTTGCCCGTCCTTGG
>JADGPH010000247.1 GCA_017882555.1 Thermoleophilia bacterium | reverse complement strand
GAGCGACGAGGTGGGCCTCCTGGCGCGGGCTGAGCTTGGGCTGCTTGCCTCGTAGCCGTGCCGCGGGCGCGGGCGACCTTCATGCCTTCGCGGGTCCGCATCCGAATCAGGTCCGCTTCGAATTCGGCGACCATCGCCAGGACGTTGAACACTAGGCGTCCGACGGGTCGGTCGGGTCGTGGACGGATCCGCCGAGGTTGAGCTCGACCTGGCGGGCGGTTAGTTCGTCGGCGATGTCGCGGGCGTCGGGGGAGCGGGCGAGCCCGTCGAGTTTGGTCACCACGAGGGTGTCGCCGTCGCGGCAGGCGGCCGAGTGCTTCGCGTAGGCCGGGTCGGGCGCGGGTGGTGCCGGTCAGGCCGTGGTCGACGTAGATCCGCTCGGGCTCAACGCCGAGTCGTGCGAGCCCGTCGCGCTGGGCGGTGAGGTCCTGCTCGTCGGTGATGAACTCGCCGCGCTGCAACGCGGGCCCAGAACGGTTGAATGACTTCAGGAACCATGCGATCGCTAAACACCATTAGAGACACGCCCGATCAAGAATGGATCAGCGAGTGTTGCGACGACCGCGCGAACCCAAGGTTCCCCCTGACGGGCCAGCCCGACGACGGCAGCTGGTCTGCCCGCCAGGCGATGCGCGCTTCCACAGACTGCGTGGCTACCAGTGCCGGCAGCGCCGTCGACGACGAGCTCGTGATCGGTGCCACCCCGTGTCGCGCCCCCGTGCCAACTCCGTGTCGTCGGATACCAACGCCGCCCGAGCCGCGGCTTAACGTGACCCCCGCTGCCGGGGTTCACGAATACGCCGATGCCGTCCTACGCTGCCGGCTCGTCGTCGCTGGGGCGGGGGATGCCGTCGAGCGGCGGTAGCTCGCCGAGGTGGTCGTACAGCGTGGTGCGCCCCACGCCGAGCGCCCGGGCGATCTGCGACATCGTCATCTCGCCGCGCTCACGCATCGCCAGAGCCGCGCCGCGCTTCTCCGGGGTGAGCTTGAGCGGGCGGCCGCCGAGCCGGCCGGCTGCCTTGGCGACCTCCCGGCCGGCTTGGGAGCGCTCGCGGATCAGCTCGCGCTCGAACTCGGCCAAGGCGGCGAAGATGTGCAGCTGCAACTTGCCGCCGGCGGTGGTGGTGTCGATCTTCTCGCGCAAGGATTCAAACGCGACGTGTCGCTGCTCGAGCTGGGCGACGACGTCGACGAGGTGGCGCAGGCTGCGGCCGAGACGGTCGAGCCGCCAGACCACGAGCGTGTCGCCGGCGCGCACGTAGTCCAGGCACGCCTCGAGCTGCGGGCGCTTTCGGATCGTGCCCGAGCCCACGTCTTTGAAGATGCGAGCGCAGCCGGCCCGGTCGAGCGCGTCGAGCTGCAGGGTGAGGTCCTGCTGGCGGGTGGAGACGCGGGCGTAGCCGATGCGTTGACCAACGCCTGGCGGGGTGTCACCATTTGCGCTAGGTCCCGCCGCGGCGGCCGACCTAGGCCGACCGCCGCGGGGGCCTTGGCTCCCTGCCCCTATCTCATCCTGACCACGAGGACCAGGACGATCAGGAGCGCGAGCACCAGGGGAAGCGTGTCTTGCGACATCGCCCTCTCCTTGGTTCGCCCCGCCGGGTATTCGGCGGGCGCCACGGCCGTCGCTCTGGGTGGCGTCCGTCGCGTCCGCCGCGACCTTCTTCGTCGTCTTGCGGGGGGGCATGGCGCGGGATTGTGCGTCAACCCCCGGACGGATCGGCGTTCTTCGGATGCCTGTTGGCGACGGTGTTTCCGGGCGCTCGCCCAGGAAGGCCGGCATCGAGGAACATTGGGATTGCAGAAGGCGGCTGCACCATCGTCGGTGCGTCCTGGAACTCCTCAGTTTCCGGACGGTTCCGTCCGGGGGTTGGTGCGTTGACCCAGCAGAGCCGCATGGAAGGGTCAGATCGGGGGCCGTCAGGGCCACCTGGGAGTTCGGGGGGATATTCCGAACGGTCACGCTCTTCGCGCGAAGCTCTCGAGCGCTCTCGTGGTCGCTGCGGGCCGGCTGACAGCCGTTGAGTAGCGCTGTTGCCGGTTCGGGCGTATCTTGGCTTACCGCTGAGAGGCGAATCGTGTCGCGTCCTCCGCAGAGGAGAGGTTGAGCTGATGGTTGGTGGTTCTGAGTCGGGGTCCGGCGTGCCCGCGCCTGGTGGGTTGTTGAAGGCGGCGACGGGGGTCGCGGGTCTTGATGAGGTGACCGATGGCGGTTTGCCGCGGGGGCGCACGACGCTGGTGTGTGGTGGGCCGGGGTGCGGGAAGACGTTGATGGCAATGCAGTTCCTGGTGCGTGGCGCGATCGATGCCGGCGAGCCGGGGGTGTTCGTGGCGTTCGAGGAGTCGCCTGGGGAGTTGGCGCAGAATGTTGCCTCGTTGGGGTGGGATCTGGAGGATCTCGGCTCGCGGGGGTTGTTGGCGATCGATCACATCCGGATCGCGCAGGATGAGATTGTTGAGACGGGCGCGTGGGATCTGGAGGGGTTGTTTATCCGTTTGGGGGCGGCGATCGATGCGGTGAGCGCGAGGCGGGTGGT
>JADGPH010000041.1 GCA_017882555.1 Thermoleophilia bacterium | reverse complement strand
ATCCTTGCCATCGTTGTGATGGTGTTTGTGATCGGATCCTTGGTCGTGGTTGCACTCACCCAGACGACCCATCAAACCCAAACCTTTGCCGGGCCGATCTCCAAGATCATCGTGACGACCGACCGTGGCGCCGTGACCGTGCGCGGCGGGTCGGGTGCGGGCGTCACGGTTCATGTCGACAAGCGCTATGTGATCACCGGTTCCGATGTCAGCGAGTCGGTGAGTAATGGCGTGCTGTCGGTGCTCGCGAACTGTCCGATGATGGCGTTCATCTCGTGTAGCGCGAACTTCACCATCACAGCGCCACCGCACACCGATATTCAGGCGACGGCCCAGCGCGGGTTGCTGACGGTGGCCGGGATGACCGGACCGGTGTACTCAAACAGCGAGAATGGGAGGTTCGTGCTCGATGGTCCGACCCCCTCGGTGACCGCCTACAGCCTTGAGGGTTCCATTTCCCTGAACCTCACCACGGCACCGACCCTGGTGCATGTGCGCAGCGAAACCGGAGGCGTAACGGTAATCGTGCCAGCCTCGACCTATGCGATCACCGCCAATTCGGGTGTCGGCACGACCTCGGTCGAGGGGCTGGTATCGCACCCGCAGGCATCGCGAACGATCTACGCGAGCTCCGGATCGGGCAAGACCGTGGTGCGCGCCGGAGGCTGACGGGCGCTGTCCGGATGGTGCGCTAACCTGAGAACAGTTGTTCGACAGGGAGGCAGCCGTTATGCACCCACACGAGCACACTCCGTTTGACGGAGAGGTCCCACGAGACCGGGATGAGCAGATGACGCTCTTCACCCACGGAGCGCATCCCAGGCGTCCCCGCGAACGTTTGGGACGGAACGAGCGCATGGCGCTCCGGCTCGAGCAGTTAGCCGATGACTGGGAAGACCAGGCCGCGCAGGAACACCTGGCGGGCGATCAGATCACCGAACGGCGCCTGCGCGAGCAGGCGCGGGATGCCCGTCGATCGGCTGCCCTGCTACGGGCCGGCCCCGGGGAGGTGTCGCGCCTGCTGGCTTCCTGACGCGGTAGGGGGCTACTCGGCTCCGGCGATACCGGTCTCGATTGGCCAGAACGACGGCAAGTCGATGTCGAAAAAGCCGTCGACGTCCGCGTGTCGCGTGTGCCAGGCCGTGAAGTTGGGGATGGAGAACCCGATCACCTGATTGCTCGTCTCATCCAAGCGGACCTGCACTTCCCGCTCGGGATCCCAGACGGTCCGCGCCGGACGCAGCGGTCCGTAGGAACAGTGATACGCGTCCTTTTCCGGGTCGTACTGCGTGAATGTCTCGATCGGTGGCGGGTCCGCGTTGGGGCCGCCAGGAGGCCCGCCGGCGCCGGGAATCGGGGCGGTAGGGGGTGTCGTACTCACGAGAGCTCCAAGGTCGTTCGAGGCAGGTCGTCACAAGTCATCCGAGATGGTACGCCGACGCACGGCCGCGGGCCACATCCCGTCTCCGGCAACCGGTCAGGAGAGGGCGTCGGGGCGGGAGGTCCGACGGATCTGCAAGCATCACGGCCGTGTCGGGTCCCGCCGCTGTGTGCGGCACTGTGCGCCATTGTTGAGTTGTCGCGCGTCCGTGACATGTAGGCCATTGCATTCGAAAGGGAAATGGTGACCGAACGGTCCGAGTCGCGTGCCTGGATTGTGCTCACGCTGTTGAGCTTGACCCAGTTCATCTTGGTGATCGACGTGTCGATCGTGAACGTCGCCTTGAATTCAATCCAGCGTGCCTTGAGTTTCTCGGAGTCGAATCTCCAATGGATCCTGAGCGCGTACACCCTCACCTTTGGGGGGCTGCTGCTCCTGGGCGGGCGCACCGGCGACCTGTTGGGTCGTCGGCGCGTCTTCATGGCCGGACTGGTCATCTTCACGTTTGGTTCGGCGCTGTGCGGCTTTGCGCAATCCGAACTGATGCTGATCTTGTCGCGCGCCTTCCAGGGTATCGGGGCCGCGGCGATCTCTCCGGGGGCGCTGTCGATTCTGATGACCACCTTTCCCGAAGGCAGCGAGCGCAATAAGGCGCTCGGAATTTGGGGGGCGATCGCGGGTGTTGGTGGCGCGGTGGGCGTGCTCCTCGGCGGGATCTTGGTCCAATACCTGTCGTGGCGGTGGATCTTCCTGGTCAACGTCCCGATCGGGTTCGGGGTGCTCTTTCTGACACCGCGGTTCATCCGTGAGTCCCGCGGTGAGTCTGCGGGCCGCCTCGATATCGCCGGATCGGTATCGATCACCGGCGGTTTGGCGCTTCTGATCTACGGACTCACTCACGCGGAGACCACCTCGTGGACCAACAGCACTACGATCGCCACCTTGGCGGCGGCTGCCGTGTTGATCGTGGGATTTGTTGGGATCGAAGCCAAAGTGGCTGACCCGATCCTCCCGTTGGGCATCTTCCGGAACCGCAGCGTGACCGGCGCCAACGTCGTGGGCCTTCTGCTCGGTTCGTCGATCTTCGCGACCTTCTTCTTCTTGTCGCTCTACATGCAACAGGTCCTGGGCATCGGGGCGCTTGGTGTCGGTATGCGCTACCTGCTGTTGGCCGGCGTGATCATCGTCGCCGCGACGGTGTCCCAAGGGTTGGTAACGCGGTTCGGTGTCCGGCCGATCCTCGCGATCGGGATGTTGCTGCTGTTCGCGGGGCTGGTGTACTTCGCGCAAATGCGTGTCGGTGGATCGTATCTGCGTGATCTGGTCCCGGGGTTCATCCTGGCGGGTGTCGGGCTGGGCATTGCATTTGTGTCGGTGTCGATTGCCGCACTCCAAGGTGTGACGGGCAAGTTGGCTGGTGCCGCCTCGGGCCTGATCAACACCTCTCAGCAAGTGGGCGGCGCGGTCGGGATCGCGGTGCTGTCGACGGTTGCCGGTACCGTGACCGCGAACCACATTCACGATGTGGTGCACAAGGCGGCCATTGCGCGCGGGGGAGCGCAGGCGGCGGCAAACGCGGCCGCGGCCGCAACCCCGCAAGGGTTGGTCGACGGCTTTCACGCGGCATTTTACGTCGGCGCAGCGACGGCGATTGTCGGCTTCGTCTGTGCGATCGTACTGATCAAGCGGATCCAACCAGGAGCCGTGCACTAGCCGGGCCGGGCCGGCGTCTGCGGCCGTCGGGCACGTCGGTGTGGGAGCCCGATCATGGCGCTCGCGGCGCCTCGCAGAACACGGCATCGCAAACGGCATATTCTTGGCGGGCAACCTGAGCCCGCCGGAGGAATGCATGTCATCGCGCGACGCGTCGCCACATCCAGATCGCGACGCATGGGCCGCTGCCGCCCAAGCGGAGTTGGGCGCTCGGGCGCTCGGGGATCTGACGCGTCCGACGCCTGAGGGCATATCGATCCAGCCGCTGTACACCGCTGATGATCTTGAGGGGCTGGAGGTGACAGGCAGCCTGCCAGGGTTCGTCCCATTCACCCGCGGGGTACGTGCGACGATGTATGCCAACCGCCCGTGGACCATCCGGCAATACGCCGGATTCTCAACGGCTGAAGAGTCGAATGCGTTCTATCGTCGGAACCTTGCTGCCGGCCAAATCGGCCTATCGGTGGCATTCGACCTCGCCACGCACCGCGGCTATGACTCAGATCACCCCCGGGTGGAGGGCGACGTCGGCAAGGCGGGCGTCGCGATCGATTCCGTCGAGGACATGAAGGTCCTGTTTGGCGGAATTCCCCTGGACAAGATGTCGGTGTCGATGACGATGAACGGCGCCGTGCTGCCGATCATGGCCTTCTACATCGTCGCCGCAGAAGAGCAGGGTGTCGGACCGGACAAGCTCTCGGGCACGGTGCAGAACGACATCTTGAAGGAATTCATGGTCCGCAACACCTATATCTATCCACCGGCACCAAGCATGCGGATCGTGGCCGACATCATCTCCTACACGGCGCGCAACATGCCGCGGTTCAACTCGATTTCGATCTCCGGCTACCACATGCAAGAAGCCGGAGCGACCGCGGTCCAAGAACTGGGCTTCACGCTCGCGGACGGGCTCGAGTACGTGCGGGCGGCGCTGTCGCGCGGCCTGGATGTGGATGCCTTCGCACCACGCCTGTCATTCTTCTTTGCGATCGGGATGGACTTCTTCATGGAAATCGCGAAGCTGCGCGCGGCGCGCGTGCTCTGGGCGCGTCTGATGAGTGGGTTCTCGCCGACCAATCCGGCGTCGTCGATGCTGCGCACGCACTGCCAAACCTCCGGCGTGTCGCTGACCGAGCAGGACCCGTACAACAACGTGGTGCGTACGGCGTTTGAGGCGCTCGCGGCGGTGCTCGGGGGCACCCAGAGCCTGCACACCAACAGCTTCGACGAGGCGATCGCACTGCCGACCGAGGCATCGGCGCGCATTGCGAGGAACACCCAGCTGATCCTGGCCGAGGAGACGGGCGTGACGCGGGTGGTCGATCCGCTGGGCGGTTCCTACTTTGTCGAGTCGCTGACCGACGCGTTGGTGCGGCACGCGTGGGATCTCATCCAGGAGGTCGAGGAACTCGGAGGCATGACCGTCGCGGTGGAATCGGGGATGCCCAAGCTGCGCATCGAAGAGGCCTCGGCACGTCGCCAGGCGCGGGTCGACCGGGGCGAGGACACTATCGTCGGCGT
>JADGPH010000246.1 GCA_017882555.1 Thermoleophilia bacterium | reverse complement strand
GACGAACCCGATGCTAGTGGCGGACTTTGCGGTCCTGGTCGGGATAGGCCAGCAGGCCCATTTGGCGTGCGCGGCGCACTGAGTTGCTTACGATCGCCTGTTGGCGACGCGACAGTCCAGTGATCCGCCGCGAACGGATCTTCCCCCGCTCGCTGACGAAGCGACGCAGCGACGGGAAGTTCTTCCAGTCGAGATCCTCGGCCGGCAGCGTTGGGCGGCGCTTGCGCTGGGTGAGGACCGCGCCCTTTCCCTTCTTGTTGGACCGATTGCGGGCCCGTGGCTTTGCCATCAACTCCCCAAACATCGTGCGACAGACGGCCGTCGATGTTAGCAGGCCCTCTGCGGCTGTGGGCTCGTGGGGACACGGTCACGTCCGCATCGCCGGGAAGAGCACGACTTCGCGGATGGACGTCGCCCCTGTCAAGAGCATGACCAGGCGGTCGATCCCCAGACCGAGCCCGCCGGTCGGGGGCATGCCGTGCTCGAGCGCAACCAAGAAGTCCTCGTCCATCGGCTGGGTCTCATCGTCACCCGCGGCGCGATCGCGTTGCTGCATCTCGAAGCGCTCGAGCTGATCATCGGGATCGTTGAGCTCGGTAAACGCGTTGGCGATCTCCATCCCGCCGGCGAATGCCTCAAAGCGCTCGACCGTGCCCGGATCACCGGGCGTGCGCTTGGCAAAAGGTGACAGATCCAGCGGAAAGTCCATCAGGATCGTCGGTTGGAGCAATGTCGGCTCGAGCGCTTGGGTCAGCAGGCCGTCTAGGAGCTTCGCCCAGGTGGCGGATTCGGGCGCGTCGTACCCCGCGGCGCGCATCACAGCTCGCAGCGGGTCGGCATCAGTGTGGATGCGCACATCGATCCCAGTCGCCTCGGAAATCGCGGTCCGAAGGTCCATGCGACGCCACGGCGGGGTGAAATCGATCACGTGCTCTTTCCATTCCACGCGGGCAGATCCCGTGGCCTGGACGGCCGCGTAGGCCACCATTTGCTCGAGCATCCTGGCCACTTCCCGATAATCCACGAAGGCCTCGTAGGTCTCGACCATCGTGAACTCGGGGTTGTGCTTGTAGCTGACCCCTTCGTTGCGGAAGTCCTTACCCAGCTCGTACACCTTCTCGAGCCCACCCACGATGCACCGCTTGAGGTAGAGCTCAGGCGCGATCCGCAGGTACAGGTCGCGATCGAGCTGGTTGTGATGGGTCACGAACGGGCGGGCGGCGGCGCCCCCATATATCGGCTGCAAGCACGGGGTCTCCACCTCGATGAACCCGCGCTGATCCAGGAAGCCGCGCACCGCAGTGATCGTGCGGGCCCGCACGATGAACGCGCCCCGCGCATCTTCGTTGCTCATCAAGTCAAGGTACCGCTGCCGATAGCGCGTCTCGGGATCCCGCAATCCGGCGTGCTTGTCCGGCGGTGGACGCAGTGACTTGGCCAACAGCTCCGCCCGCGACACGACGACCGATAGCTCGCCGCGCTTGGTGCGCGCGACGCGGCCCTCGACCCCGAGCAGATCGCCCAAATCGAGCGTCAGCAGCAGATCCATCGTCTCACCGCCAAGGCGCTCGAGCGACGCCCACAACTGGATGCGGCCGTCGCGGTCCTCCAGATCCAAGAAGGCAACCTTGCCTTGCCCGCGGCGTGCCGTCAGTCGTCCCGCGACCCGGACCACCGTGTCGGACTCCTCACCCGAGCCCAGTGCCTCACTGGCCGCACGCACCGAGGCGATACTCACGCGTCCGGGAAACTCCCGCGGGAAGGGCTCGATCCCGCGCGCACGAAACGCGGCGGCCTTGGCGCGTCGCTCCGCGACGAGGCGCTCCAGCCCCGAATCGGGGGGGCGCGCCGCGTCCGGCCGGTCAGGCGGCTGCGTCACCCGCCTCAATCTTCACGATTTGGTACTCGATCACGCCACGTGGTGCCGGGATGATCACCTTCTCGCCCTTCTTGCGCCCCAGAATCGCCTTCCCAACAGGGCTCTCGTTCGAAAGGCGACGATTCTTCGGATCGGCCTCGGCGGATCCGACGATTGCATACGCGACGGTCTCTTTGGACTTCGTATTCTTGAGCGTCACGCGCGCACCGATCGCGACATTGTCGGTCGCAATGTGTTCGGTATCGACGATCCGCGCGTTGCGCAGCTTCTGCTCGAGCACTTGAATTCGGCTCTCGACCTGCGCCTGCTCGTTCTTGGCGTCGTCGTACTCCGAGTTCTCGGAGATGTCACCGAACTCGCGTGCCTCCTTGATCCGCTCGGCGACCTCACGGCGCTTCGTGGTCGAGAGGTGGTCGATCTCGTCACGGAGCTTCCGGTAGCCCTCTTCGGTAAGGATGACTTCGCGGTCCATCGTGATCGCTTCTCCTTGGGTCAGGAGCCGTGAGCAAACGCGCAGGGGCGCGCCTGCATAGGGCCGAGCGGCGCCGAACGCTAGTTCAGGCTCGAGGAGGTTGCAAGCGGAACATGCTCGGCGAGCGCCGAAAGGCGCTCGAGGACCTGGTCGAAATCCTCGATGAGCAGAAGGTTGGAGACCTCACTTTGCGGCACGTGCTCGCCCACCAGGTACCACGGGTAGAACTTACGCAAGTAGTGGACGCCCCGACGTTCGCCCATCAGCGCGACGACCTGCACGGCGAAATCTTGGATCTCCGCGATCACTCCGGGAAGGCCCGGACGCGCCGAAGGTGCGCCAGAGGCAATCGCGCCGAACAGCCACGGATCCCCGAGCCCGCCTCGCCCGACCATCACCGCGGCGGCCCCCGTCGCCGCGAGTACCTCGTATGCCATCCGTGGCGTGGTGATGTCACCGCTGGCAATTACCGGAATATCGAGCGCGGCGACCAGTTCGGCGGTAATCCGATGGTCGGCCGTGCCGCGATACTCGTCGGCGGCGGCCCGGGGGTGAATGGTGATCGCTTGGGCCCCAGCGCCGGCGAGGTGCTTGGCGACCTCCACCGGACGGGCCTCTGTAGGTGTCAGACCGCGGCGGATCTTGACAGTCACCGGAATGCTCACGGCGTCCACGCACGCCGCCACAATGGCCGCTGCGTGGACGGGATCGGCAAGGAGGGCCGCCCCGGCACCGGTCTTGCAGATCTTGCTGACCGGGCAGCCCATGTTGATGTCGATAAGCGCCGCCCCGTGCGCCTCGGCGGCGCGCGCAGCTTCGGCCATCGCCTCGGGCACCGCACCAAACAACTGGATCCCCGTGAGTTGCTCGGCCGGATCCAACCGGAGCATCTCCACAGTGCGCGCGTTGCCGTGGTGGACGCCCATGCTGGCGACCATCTCCGAGACCGAGAGTCCGGCGCCGTGTCGTTGGGCCTGCAGACGAAACGGCGCGTTGGCGATGCCCGCGAGTGGGGCTTGGATCACGCGGTTGGGTACCTCAAGGTCACCGATCCGAAACGGTCGGTCCAGCGGCCAGTCACCGCCGGGGAGCTCCAGCTGTCCGTCGTCGGAGATGCGGTCAGCGACCGCTCCCCTCATCCGCTTTTTCACGTCGCCTCCTCGACCGCTCCACTCGGCGCAGCGGTGCCGGCGTTCATGGCATAGATCACGCGGAGCCCATCGAGGGTGAGCATCGGATCGATGTGGTCGATCTGCGTTGAGAGCTTCGCGACCATGCCCGCCAGACCGCCGGTCGCGATCACGGTCACCGCACCGGAGAGTTCGTCGCGGATCTGGTGGCACAGCCCGTCGATCATCGCCACAGTCCCGAGCACCAAGCCCGAGCGCATGCTCTCGACCGTCGAACGGCCGATGACGCGCTCCGGCGGGATCAGGTCGACTTTGACCAGCCGGGCCGCCCGGGTCGTCAAGGCGTCGAGCGAGGTCTCCATCCCCGGCGCGATGACGCCCCCGAGGTAGACCCCAGCCTCCGAGACCACGTCCAGGGTTGTGGCGGTGCCCAGATCCACGACGATGCACGGACCCCCGTAGCGACGATATGCGGCGACGGAGTTGACCAGTCGGTCCGCACCGAGCTCGATCGGGTTATCGATCGCCAGCGACATCCCGGTGCGGATCCCCGGACCCACGACGATCGCCGGATGGTCGAGGTACTTCAGCGCCAACTGGCGATACCCGTTGGTCAGCGTCGGCACGACCGACGACACGATCATTGCGTCGAGCTCATCAAGGCTACCGCCGCGCAAGCGCAAGATCTGATCGTGGTCCGCGGCCAGTTCGTCGGCGGTCGCCGAACGCTCCGTCGAGATGCGCCACTCGTGGAGCAGGATGTCTCCCTGGTATACCCCGGCGAGGGTGTGGGTGTTGCCGACATCAATCGCAAGCAGCGCGGAGCCCATATGCAGGTCAGGCCTGCGGCGCATCGGGGCCCGGCGTCTTCAGGATCTCGACCGTCAGGTCTTGGGTCGTGTAGATCTCGACGCGCGGAATGATGCGCGAGGGTCGGCTCTTGTCCCAGACCCAGACGTCGTCCATCACCACGTGAAAGAGCGGGTACGCCGCCTGGGGGATGATCTCGCGCTCGAAGTGATTACAGAGGTAGGTTGCTTCCTGCGTGCACACGCAGTACCCAAACAGCGGATAGACATCGGCGTATTCGCGCTTGAGACGTAGCTCGAGCTCCGCGTCGAACTCCTCAAGCTCTTCAGTGTGCGACATCATTCATTCCTTCGCCAGGCGACGTGTGAGAGATCCTAGCCCAGCGCACCGTCGGGCCAACGGCGCACGGGCTGCTTCTCCGGGTCGAGTGCGGAAGCGTAGTCCGCAAGCGCATGACCATCGGGATGCACCAGGCCCGCGCCCACATCCAACAACGGCACCAAGACGAAACGACGCTCGGTCAGCCGCGGATGCGGAATCTCCAGCAGCGGGTCGCTCCAGACCCCGCCATCCCAGAACACGATGTCGCAGTCGGCGGTGCGCGGCCCGAACCGCGTGCCGCCGCCGGTGCGGCCCAGTTGCCGCTCGGCGCGCTCGGCAACCGCCAACACCTCACGTGGGCCGTAGGTCGTGCGCACGCGTACGACAGCGTTCAAGAACGGCGGCTGATCGCTGATCTCGCGCGGTGCGGTCTCATAGACCGGGCTCAGCTCCTCGACGATCACCTCCGCATCACGCAGCGCGTCAACGACCCCCTGGAGATTGGCCAACCGATCGCCCAGGTTCGATCCCAGACCGAGCCAGTAGGTCATCTCCCGCACACGCTCAAGGCGCACCGCCGTCGCTTCGAGCACGTGCGGGAGTGCCACATCGGGTTTGCGCACCTCAACCAGGACGCGGTGCGCGCGCTGCTCTGCGAGAGCCCTGTCGGCAATACGTCCGGCGACGTGCTCCAGCAGCCGTTTGGGCGGCCCCGCCACGATCTCGGCAATCGCATCGGTGAGGACAGCGTAATCGACCGTGTCCGCCAGGTCATCGCTGCCCACACCCGGACACGACAACAGCGTGAGTTCAACATCGACGACAAAGCGCTGACCCAGCTCCTGTTCGGATGCAAAGACGCCATGCCGTCCGAAGACCTCCAAGCCGCGGATGATCACGGACACCGTGTCGCTCACGCCTGACCACCGGCAACGGCATTCCACACGCGCAGCGCGTCGACGGTCTCCCCGACATCGTGCGCACGAATCACATCGGCCCCACGAGCAACGGCCGCGAGTGCGCCACCCAGGCTCCCCGCAAGCCGTCCCTCGATCGGACGACCGGTCAGCAGCCCCACCATGCCCTTCCGCGAGAGTCCCACGACCACGGGCCGCCCAAGACGGCGCACCCGCTCGAGTCCCGACAACAACGCCAGATTGTGGGCAAGGGTCTTGCCAAAGCCCAGGCCGGGGTCCACGAGAATGTGCGTTTCGGCAATCCCCGCCCCGACCGCAACGGCGATCCGTTCCTCAAGAAACGCCACCACCTCAGCCACCACGTCGGTGTATCTGGGATCGTCTTGCATGTCGCGTGGCTGACCGCGCATGTGCATCAGACAGACCGCGACGTCCCGCTCGGCAACAACGTCGAACATCTGCGCATCGTCGCGACCTGCGCTGACATCGTTGACGAGCACCGCCCCGGCCTCGATCGCGGCCGCCGCAACCGCCGCACGCGTCGTATCGATCGACAGGGCGACGTCCGGCGGACGACGAACGAGGTCGGCGAACAGCGGGGCCAGGCGACGCAGTTGCTCGTCGGCGTCCACCCGCTCCGCACCGGGGCGCGTGCTCTCGGCACCCATATCGAGGATCACCGCCCCGTCATGGATCATGCGGTCGATCGTCCGACGTGCCGCCCGAGCGGCCAAATGCTCACCCCCATCGGAAAACGAGTCCGGGGTGATGTTGACGACGCCCATCACGCATGGAGAGCGCAGCCAGGCAAGGGGATCGCGCCCCATCGGGCGCGATCTCAGCTTTCGGGAATCGGTGGTCCTGGCGCAGGCGGCGGGAACGGCATGCGCACGGGGCTCTCCGAGGCCGGCGCAGCGCCTTCGTCGATTGTCCGCTGGCGGCGTGCGTCTTCGTCCTTGCTGCGGTACACGTCCTCTTCGGATGCGCCGGCCAGCAGGGCAAGGAACTCCTCGCGCTCAATCGTCTCGCGGGTGAGCAGCACCTTCGAGATGGACTCAAGCTCCTCGCGGTGTTCCACCAGAGTGTCGCGGGCCCGCTGGTGGGCATCTTCGATGATGCGACGAATCTCGGCGTCGATCTCCCGCGCGGTCTCGTCTGAGTAATCGGGCTCCGAGTGGATGTCCCGGCCCAAGAATGGCTGTCCCTGAGCGTGACCCAGCACGCGCGGCCCAAGCTTTTCGCTCATCCCGAAGCGCATGGTCATCGCCTTCGCGGTTTGCGTGACCTTCTCGAGGTCGTTCGCCGCACCGGTGGTGATCTCATTGAAGACGATCTCTTCGGCGGCGCGACCACCGAGGGTCATCGCCATCCGGTCCTCGAGTTCCGCCTTGGTGGAGTTGAACTTGTCCTCCAACGGCATCGAAATCGTCAGGCCGAGCGCCTGACCGCGCGAGACGATGCTGATCTTGTGCACGGGGTCGGCGTTCGGCAGGAAATGTCCGACCAGCGCGTGGCCCATCTCATGGTAGGCCGTCACCGCACGCTCTTTTTCGGTGAGCAAGCGGCTCTTCTTTTCGGGACCCGCGATCACGCGCATGATCCCTTCCTCGAGCTCGGTCTGCTCGATTACCCGCTTGCCCTTGCGGGCTGCCAAGAGGGCGGCCTCGTTGATCAGGTTCGACAGGTCGGCACCGGTGAATCCCGGGGTCTGGCCGGCCAGGGCGTCGAGGTCGATGTCCTTGGCGATCGGCTTGCCCTTGGTGTGGACACGCAAGATCGCTGCACGCCCCGCACGATCGGGACGGTCCACGACGATCTGGCGATCGAAACGGCCGGGTCTTAGCAGGGCGGGGTCGAGGATGTCAGGACGGTTCGTCGCCGCGATCAGGATGATGTTGTCCTTGGCCTCAAAGCCGTCCATTTCAACCAGCAACTGGTTCAGCGTCTGCTCACGCTCATCGTGACCGCCGCCGAGCCCGGCACCACGGTGCCGACCAACCGCGTCGATTTCGTCGACGAAGATGATGCATGGCGCGCTCTGCTTGGCCTGTTCGAACAAGTCACGCACCCGACTGGCCCCGACACCAACAAACATCTCGACGAAGTCGGATCCGGAGATGGAAAAGAACGGCACCCCGGCTTCGCCGGCAACCGCGCGGGCGAGCAAGGTCTTGCCGGTTCCGGGAGGCCCGAACAAGAGCACGCCCTTGGGGATACGCGCACCGAGGGCCTGGAACTTTTTGGGGTTCTCCAAGAACTCTTTGATCTCGTGCAGCTCTTCCACGGCCTCGTCGGCCCCGGCAACGTCTCGGAAGGTGACCTTGGGTGCGTCGGCAGACATGCGTTTGGCGCGCGATTTGCCGAAGCTCATCACCTTGGAGCCACCGCCTTGCATCCGGTTCATCAAGTAGATCCAAAACACGATGAACAGCACGAACGGGGCGAGGGTGATCAGGAAGCCCCACCAAGGGTTCGTCGCCCGACTCCCCACTGTGTACGACGTCCCCGACGCATCGAGATTCGCCGTGAGGTTCGTGTAGTTGTCCGGGTACCCGGTCGAGTAGTTCTTGCCGTCGACCGTCGTCACGCTCAGTGACTGATCGGGAAGATTGATGCTGGCGTTCTTGATCTGATGGCCTGAGATCATGGTCATGATCTTGGGGAACGTCGGCGGCGGGGGGCCCGACGAGCTTGAGACCACCAGCCGCTGCGCCACGAACGCGAGCAGCAGCACGATCAGAATCGGGAATGCTGCGCTCTTGAAGAACCGGTTCACTACGCCCCCGCTCTGAGACCGTGGACTCGCCGCGAATGGGTTCGATGCGAGACCTCGAACTGCGGCCGTGTGGTCATCACACACCCCGTCCGGTCAGCTGCCATTGGCCGAGAATAGCAGCGTGTGGCATTACACTTGCGGAGGTTCGGTTCCTCGTTCAAGTACAGCGATATATGGAAGGTGCCGAAACCGCTCTGCGTGGTCAAGCCCGTACCCGACAACAAATACGTCGGCGAGGTCGAAGCCGACGTACCGGGTCTCGAGTCCGCGGCGCCGGTGACCGGGCTTGGTAAGCAGGCTGCAGACCTCCAACGACGCCGGCTCGCGCGAGGCCAAGTTCCTCAGCAAATACGACAACGTCAGCCCGGAATCGATGACGTCTTCGACGACCAACACGTGCCGGCCGACGATGGGCGAGTCGAGATCCTTGAGAATCCTCACCACACCTGATGAGTGGGTCGTCGACCCGTACGAGGACACGGCCATGAAGTCGAGCTCGCACGGAATGTCAAGTCGTCGTACGAGATCTGCGATGAAGAACACCGCGCCCTTCAGGACGCCGACGACAAGCAGATCGCGGTCGCGATAGTCCGCGGAGATCTGCTTGGCCAACTCGCCAATGCGCTCGTGCAGGAGCTCCTGGCTGACGAGCACTTCTCCGGGATAGGCATCACTCACGCGGGCACCACCTCCAGCACGACAGCAGGCGCACCGTGCGCGGCGAGCGCACCGGCACAGACCCGGTGGCCGGCGACCCAGACAGGGACATCATCGACAAGCACGACGGGAACGAGCGGACGCAGGCGCGCGGGGACACCGTCGGACTGCAAGATACGGCCCACGCGGGCATGGCCGCCCCCGTTGAGTGCGATGCGATCCCCCGGACGGGGTCCGCGGACGCTGATCTGCCCGGCTCGGGCGATGGTCACCCGCCGGCGTTCCGGCGCCGCACCGTGACCCATATGGCCACGGATCTCACGCGTGCCAAACCGCACCGCCCCCGGCACTACCAGCGCCACGGGGGAGGGCTCAACCACGGTCTCGGTATGGACCACGAGCCGATCGCGCTCACGAAGGACGACCCCACCGACGACCTCGGTCGGGGATCCGCCCGTCGCCACACCCAGCACGCGACCGATGGCCGCCGCCCCAAGCGCGTCGCCGCCGAGCCCGTGCTCGGCCAGCAGCCGACGCACAAGGACACGCCGCGTCGCCACAGGTTCCGCAGACAGCGCCGCGATATCGAGGCCTCGATCGTCCACACAGCGCGCCCATGCGTCGTCGACGACCGCATCCAACACCTCAGCCTCGTCCCGCAGGAGATCGACAAACCGCGCCACCTGGCGTTCAGCCTGCGGATGAAGCCGTTCGAGCTCCCCCAGCAGCGCACGGGCGCGAACCCGGGTGTAGGTGTCGTCCCGATTCGATGGGTCAACGACGGCCGCGATCCCCGCGCGCTGACACCAGGCGACCGTCTCGACGGCCCCCACGCACAGCAGCGGTCGCACCAGATCGCCGCTACGCGGCGCCATCCCGAGCGCACCCGTCCGTCCGGTCCCGCGGGCCAGGCGCATGATGACCGTCTCGGCCTGGTCCGATGCGGTGTGCCCGACGGCGATCACATCCCAGTCACCTGCCGCGGCGACCTCACGGACGGCCGCATAGCGCGCGTCGCGTGCGCGCTCCTGGACACCCGGGCCCGCACCGACATCCAGCCGCAGCTCGACGAACTCGCACCCGAGTACCCCCGCGATCTCGCGGACGCCCGCCACCTCATCGGCTGCCTCAAGACGCAATCCGTGATCGACGCTTACCACGCCCACCGGACCATCGTGGATCTCGAGCAAGGCATGTAGCAGACACACCGAGTCCGGTCCGCCGGAGACCATCGCCAGCACGCGTTCGCCCGGCGCAGGCGCGCGGTGGGTTCGCGAATACTCGGCGATCCTCGCAAGCAGGGGGTCCCTCACCGGTCCAGTATGCCCCGTTTGCGATGGCCCATCCACATGCCCGGCCCTCCGGGATGCCGAGAACCAGGGCGCGCGGCCCCGACGACTAGACCCCGAGCTGACGAGCGATCCCGTTCAGGTCGGCCGCGGTCACCGGACCAAAGACCGTCGACACCACGCCCCCGTGCGGATCGATCACGACGGTCGTCGGTACCGAGACCGTGCCGAACTGCGCCAGGAGTGAGCCGCTGTTGTCGGTGGCCATCGTGTAGTCGGCACCGACGGACCTGGCAAACGCGCGGCTTTGGCCGTTGACATCGAGCGTCGCGATGCCGATCACCTCGATGCCGGGATGACGTGCTGCGAACGTCTGAAGGGCGGGCATCTCCGACCGACACGGCCCACACCACGACGCCCAGAAGTTCACCAGCACGGGGTGCCCGCGGTACGCGGCCAGGCGCACCGGCGGACCACCGGCCAGGCGGGACGCGACAAACTGCGGTGCAGCCTGACGCCCGACCGGCGATGTGGTCGTGTGCTGGCTGGTCGACATTCCCGACGAGCAGCCAACGAGTCCGGGGCCCGCGATGCCAATCGACACGAGGACTGCAAGGATGCGCCGCATCGCCATGACGTTACCGCACCCGTGAGCCCGTGATGCCCGATTCCGATATGCCCGCCGTACTCAATCGCTATGACCGCGAACTGGGCAAAACGTTGCGGACCCATCTGAGCGCGCGCCCATCGCTGGCCCATGTGCTCGCGAGTGCCGCACGGGCACTGTCACCGGTGTTCCGCATCCTGGTTGCGATCTTGATCCTGTGGCGGCCAACGCGCATGCGCGGCCTCCGCGCACTTGCCGCCGCCGTCATCGCCGCGCTCTTGGCGAAGCGACTGCGTGACGAGATCGCGCGACCTCGACCCGGTATGCGCACCGAAGGCGGGCTGCCGAGCCGCCACGCCGCCGCCGCCGTAGCGATCGCAAGCGTCGTTGCGGACCGACGCCGGGGTGCGGGGCTGCCGATGGCCATCATCACGGCAGTCGGACTGATCGGTCGTATCAGCACCGGCGAGCACGATCCCGGCGACGTGATCGCGGGGGCGCTCCTGGGCCGCGGCGTCGCCGGTCTGGTCGTACGGTTCGGTGCGTGCTGCGCCAAACGACGCCGACCCCGTGCGGTGGGGTCCGGTCCGGCAGGTCGCGGAACGACCCCTCGGGTCTAGCGCGCACCGCTTCGGCGCTGGGGATGCGCCGTCCGCGGGTACACTCAGCCCGTCGGCGACGACGCCAGCAGCCGACATCACGCGTACAAGGGAGACACGGTGGGAATCGATACGCTCGGAGTCGTTGGAGCAGGCGTCATGGGCAGTGACATCGCATATGTGTCGGCGCTCGCCGGCAAGCGGGTCATCCTCTGCGACGTCGCCGAGGACGCCCTGGAACGTGGACGTGGACGAATTGAGGACTTGGCCGCGCGGGCACACGCGCGCGGACGGATGGACACGGACCAAATGGCGGCGCTCCTGGCGCGGGTCACCACCACGACCGAGGTCGCCGACCTCGCCGACTGTGACCTCGCGATCGAGGCTGTCAGCGAGCGCATGGATCTCAAGGGCGAGATCTTCCGGCGGCTGGACGCAACCCTCAAGCCCGGCGCATTGATCGCGTCCAACACCTCGGGGCTCTCGATCACCCAACTCGCCGAGGTGACCGCGCGTCCGAACGCCGTACTGGGCGTGCACTTTTTCAACCCCGCGGCCGTGATGCGTCTGGTGGAGCTCATACAAGGACGCGACACCAGCCCCGACACCCTCGCCGCGGGCGAGGCATTCGTGCGCGAACTCGGCAAGTCTCCCGTGCGCGTGCGCGAGTGCCCCGGATTCCTGGTCAACCGCGTGTTGGTGCGCGCCATGGCAGAGGCATACCGTCATGCCGCTGAGCTCAACGTGGCACCGAGCCATGTCGACGCTGCCGTCGTCGCCGACGGGCCCGCCCCGATGGGCCCCTTCGCGCTCGGTGATCTCATCGGCCTCGACACCATGGACCACATCCAGCGCGACCTCGCCAGCGCCTACGGCGACCGGTTCTCCGACGGCGGTGCAATCGCGACCCAAGTCGCTGCCGGACGACTCGGACGAAAGAGTGGTGGTGGCTTCGTGACCGATAGCCCCACCGTCGAACAGATCGATGACGCCGCGCATGCGGTGGCGGAGCGGTACTACCTTGGCGCACTCAACGAGGCGCTGCGCTGCCACGACGACGCCATCGCAACACGACCCGACATCGATCTGGCGATGTGCCTCGGGGCTGGCTGGCAGCACGGACCCCTCAAGTGGGCCGACGAGCGGGGGGCCGCGGCGGTCATGCGAACAATGCAGCAACTGGCCGACTCCACCGGGGATCGTTTCCAGCCAACATCGCTGCTGCGCGAACGGGCCGCCGACGGTCTCTCACTGCTCGGTCACGCGACCACCAGCGCAGGCACCACGCGGTCATGATCCCACCAGCTCACGCCGCCGCGCGCGACTTCGGCCCCGTACACCCCGCGCTTGCGGGCGCGTCGGTCCTGAGCCTGATGGAGCATTCACCCGAGGCCGTCACGGCGGTGCTCGAGAGCGCCTCGGTGCTGGCCCATACCCCGCGACGCGCGTGGCCGCAGCTGTTGTCCGGGCGAATGATTGCGCTGATCTTCGAGCGCCCGTCCACCCGCACGCGTGTGAGTTTTGAGGTTGGCATCAGCCACCTGGGCGGTCACGCACTGGTGTTGGCGGGACGCGACATGCAGATGGGCCGCGGCGAGACGATCGAAGACACCGCCCTCGTCTTGAGTCGCATGGTCGATGCGATCGTGTTGCGCACCGGCGCCCACGAAACCCTGGAGGAGCTGGACGCGCACGCCACGGTGCCCGTCATCAACAGCTTGAGCTACGCCCACCACCCGTGTCAGGCACTGGCCGATGCGCTCACCCTCCGACAGCGCTTCGGGGCGCTCTCGGGACTCCGGGTTGCCTACGTGGGCGACGGCAACAACTGCTGCGCCTCCCTCATGGTCGTCGGTGCGCTGACCGGGATGCAGGTCGTCGCCGCATGCCCGGCCGGCTACGAACCCGATCCGGAAGTTGTGGCGTGGTGCCAACGAATGGGCCAGGGGACCGGTGGTGGCGCACGGGTCACCGACGACGCCTACGCCGCGGTTACCGACGCGCACGGAATCTACACCGACACCTGGATCTCGATGGGCGACGAAGACCAAGCCGACCGGCGACGTCGTGATCTCGACCCCTACCGCGTCGACGCCGAACTCGTCGCGGCGGCCGCTCCGGATGCCGTTGTCTTGCATTGCCTTCCTGCGCACCACGGGGAGGAGATCACCTACGAGGTCTTGCATGGGCCTCGGTCGGCGGTCTGGGACCAGGCGGAGAATCGGATCTACGCTCAAGCCTCACTGCTCGGTCACATCTTGGCATAGCGCTTGCGCGCAGCGAGGAGCCCGTGCTCCCCCTCATCGACGAATACTCCCCGCGGCGATTCCCGATTCTGACGATCGCGCTGATCCTGTTGTGCGTGGGGATCTTTGCCTATCAGAAGACCCTGCCCGACAACGGAACGCTTGGCAGCTCCCAAGCCTTCGAATGCACGTACGGCATGATCCCGCATGAGGTCGTCTCGGGGCCGAATCCGGCGCTGGGCCTCCAAAGGGCGCTGACGGGAATCGCGCCACTCACATGCGAGGGTCTCAACCAGCAGCACAATCGTGGGGTGGGCCTGGTCACCAGCATCTTCATACATGCCAGCTGGTGGCACCTGTTCGGGAACATGCTGTTTCTCTGGGTCTTCGGTGCCAACCTCGAAGACCGGCTGGGTCGCGTCCGCTTTCTCCCGTTCTTTGTCGTGTGCGGCGTCCTGGCAGGGTTGGCGCAAGCAGTCTCGCAACCCTCGAGCACCGCGGTCGTGCTCGGCGCATCTGGTGCGATCGCGGCGATGATCGGGGCGTATCTGGTGCTGTTTCCCCGGGTGGGAATCTGGACGCTCGTGCTCTTCGTGTTTCCGATGAAGATTCCCGCCTGGATTTGGGGTGCCATTTTCATTGCGCTACAGCTCGTCGATTTGAGTAGCCCGACGCAGTTGGGATCGAGCGGCGTCGCCTCGATCGCCCACCTTGCCGGGGTCGCGATCGGCGCCGCGACGATTCGCCTAGTGGCGCACGGACGCCCGGCCTTCGACCCGGTGCCTCGCAACTTTCACCTGTTGGCGCTTGGCTAGTGGGACTCTTTCACCGACGGGAGCCCCGCCTGCGGCCGCCCTCATTCGTACGCGTCGCCATCGCACTCCACGAACCCGAGGCGAACATGCTCATCGGCCTCTTGCGAGAGGCGGGGATCCCCGCCATGCAGCGACGGTCAGAATTTGATCACCCGGGAATGCTTGCGGGTGGGCCGCGAGAGATTC
>JADGPH010000040.1 GCA_017882555.1 Thermoleophilia bacterium | reverse complement strand
TTGAGGTGGCTGATCCTGCCTTCCGCGCCGGTTCTGTAGCGCTGCATTCGTCGTTGGGTGCGTTGGGAGCCGGGTTGTTGACGGCCCGCAATGAACACCCGGTCCGGGTCGAGGTCTTCGAGTGCCTGGCGGGTCCGGCCGACGTTGCACCCACCGTCCAACCCGATCTCCTTCGGCCGGATCCCGAGCCAATCGAGTTCCGCGATCGTGTCGGGCAGCAGCGTGTCCTCTCCCGGGTTCCCGATCCTCGTCGGCGCGGGAAGGATCAGCCCTCTCGCACCACGGCGGGTGTGCTCGGTGGCCTCCGCGATCTGCGCCACGTACCCAAATTCGTCGCACTATGCAGATATCTGCATAGCCGAACGAGCTGGGATACCTGGCCTTGCCCGACGGCGCGGCCGAGCTCGTCTTCCAAGTCCTCTCCGAACGCCACGAACGCGGCAGCCTGATCGTCACGACCAACCTGCCGTTCGGGGAGTGGACCAAGGTGTTCCCCGACGCGCGGCTCGCGAAGGCCGTCGTCGACCGGCTCACCCACCGCGCGCACATCATCGACACCGGCAACGAGAGCTGGCGATTCCGTCACGGACTCGAACGCCAAGGACGCAAAAGGGCATGACCCCCCGCCCCGGAACCGCGCCCGCGGCTATCGCCGGTCAGGCACTCGCCCTACGGGCTCGGCCCACCCGACGACAGCCGCGGCATGCCATCCACCCGGGCGATCAGGCAACATCAACACCAACAACAACCGACGCCAAGTGGGGCCACCATCGCGCCGGGGCCAGTGCAAGCCATCGTTCTCATGCTTTGGGCCTGTTCACCGCGCTGTTGCAGCTCGATCAATGCGGCAGCTTCGCCCTGGGGTCCGCTATGTGCGTCAGCCAGTCAAGCCTTGCGAGGCCCATCATTGGCTTTGTGTACGTTCTGGATCGTGCGCGATCCGTGGGGATTCAACGAGCGCCTATTCGCGTTGTACTACCCGCGCTTATTGGCGCTCGCAGAGAATGCTGGACAGCGGGAGACGCGGGCGGCGCTGATCTCGCAGGCCGAGGGCCGCACACTCGAGCTCGGGGCAGGGAGCGGCATTAACTTGGTGCACTACACCGCGAAGGTGACCGAGCTCGTGATCACCGAACCTAGTCCGCACATGGTCAAGCATCTCGAGTCCGAGCTGACCAAGGAGCGCCTGAGGTGCGGGTCGGTGAAACTTCTATGCGCAGGCGCGGAGTCGCTTCCGTTCGAGGACATGAGCTTCGACACGATCGTGGCCACCTACATCTTGTGCACGACTCCAGATCCCGCGCTCGTGCTCAGGGAGATTCATCGTCTGCTGAGACCGGGCGGGCGCTACCTCTTCGTCGAACACGTCCACGCCGGTGAGGGGACGCCCCTTGGACGCTTTCAGGATCTCGTGGAACTCCCGCACCGTTACCTAGCTGCAGGATGCCACCCGAACCGGCGCACCGAGCGGTTGCTCGAGCGCTCAAAGCTCGAGCTGGTGCGACTCGAGCATGGCCGCCAGCCGCGAGCAGTGCCAACGGTACGCCCGAGGATCGTCGGGACAGCCGAACGCTCCTCGGCCTGACCGCGGCTCCAGACAGGCTCCCGCACCTGGCCTCCGAGCGAGCCGGGCGCTGCCGCAGTTCGATCAAAGCGGAAGCGATACCTCTGCCGCGATGATCATGCGTCAGGGGCGATCGGGAAGAAGCGATCCCAGCACCCCTCGATCGCAGTGGCGTCGCGACCAAGAGGAGTTGCCGTGGACATGACATACGGGCCATTTGCTGCTGCGGCCCCTCCGAGGGGAGTGGGCGGTCGATCGGTGGCGACCTCGCCCACTACCGCGTCACGCACCCGATCTTTGATGGTCTCGCCAAAGCTGTTCCCGTATCCGTGACGCACTGTGCCTAGGAATCGAGTTTGAGTGATACACGCGTTGAAAGCTCCGACACCGCCGCTATTGCCGCCATCACCGCCGCTGCCGACGAACGCAAAGACCGCGAACGCGCCCATCGAAATCACAGCAGCGGCAGTCGCCACCACGGCTACGCGCGCTCGTAAACGCCGCCAGTCCACGCGGGCATTATCCCTCCACTCATCAGCCCACGATCACCGGACATAGCCGAGAGTCGTCCCTCCTTCTTTGGGCTAGGAGCAGCACGCTCGGGGTCCGCCCAGCCCAGTCTCAAGATCGCTCACCGCACGCTGAGACCTGCCGTCCAGCGCATCGACGAGACCTCCTGACGCACACGCCCGGATCTGCCGCGATGTCAGGCATGCTTTCACATCATGCGTCCAGTTCGGCTTCGCCTCAAGACCGGGGCTGACCCTTCATCTGCCGTGACCGTCTTGAGCCAACTCATCAACGATGGCCGCAAATGTGATTGCGAGCGTCGGTAGTGCCACGCTAGTCGGACCCGGAGCGGTTCCTCTTGCCCAGGCCTACGTTTCGTGGGTCGAGAGCATCGAACTCCAGTTCACGGCGCTCAGCTTCGACGACCGTCTAGTCGAGCCGCTGCAGACCGAGCGCTACTGGAGGATCAGGCAGCTACATGAGCCCCAATTAGGCCCGTGGCGCTTGTTCAGGCTGAGATCGATCGGCAGACCCGCTGGCTCGGGGCGCTCAAGGATGACCTCCAGAGCCGTCTCCAGAAAGCGGGAAATGTGCCCGGTTCGCGTCCGTGAGTTCGGACGGTCACGTCATCGTCCTCGGGGGCCGGGCCCTGGACTTGACGAACGGCTAGGACTGGGCATCCCACGCCCGCGCAGCGATCGACGAGCGCACGTTTCAGCAAACGATTGGTGCTTGGGCGGCGGCTCGTCCCTGGTCTCAATGGTCGAACGATCAGCGCGACAGAAGGTCGCCTCCGATTGGCATTGCTGGACAGGCTCAGGGTGGAGCGAGAGACTTCTGGGGTGCTCCTTGCCGGCACATCGCAAAGACGCCTCGCCTGCGTCCTGAATACC
>JADGPH010000245.1 GCA_017882555.1 Thermoleophilia bacterium | reverse complement strand
TACGCGCTGACGGCCGCTGTGGTGGCGTTCATCGGGGCCGGGTTCCTGCTGGTGCTGGCCGGGTTGGGCCTGGTGCACCTGCGGCGCACCGATCCCACCGCGGAGTTGCTCCCCAAGCTCGGTGCGCGGACCCCGGCTCCCGTCGAACCGTAACGGCGACCGCACCGGCGATGAGGGCCCCCGCCCACGCGAGGGCCCTCGTCTGCGTCCGGTTGGCTAACGTGTACAACGGCGACCAGCTGAGGAGGGCAGATGCGTAGCGCGCTCTACGTGACATCGATGCAGGCACGGTCCGGCAAGGCTGTCGTCGCACTGGGGCTCATGGAACTACTCACCCGCCAGGTCGAGCGGGTTGCCATCTTTCGTCCGGTGATCGCGTCGGGTCAAACGCCAGATCCACTTATCGAATTGCTTCGCGAGCGCTACCGGCTCGGAATGGATTACGAGGATGCCTACGGGTTCACGTACGCCGATGCTGCACACGTCGAGCGGGACGGCGGCACGTCGCGGCTGATCGCCCAGGTCGCCGATCACTTCTCCCGCCTCCATGACAAGTTCGACTTTGTGCTGTGCCTGGGCACCGACTACACCGGGCCAACGGCTGCGACCGAGCTGGCTCTCAACGCGGAGTTGGCAGTCAACCTTGCTACGCCCGTGGTGAACGTGGTGTCGGGCTACGGCAAGGACATGGAGTCCCTGTCGATCGCGAGCAGGAGTTCGCAGGAACTGCTCGTCGACCACGGGTGTGCGCTGGTCGCGACGTTTCTGAACCGCGTCGAACCGACCGTCTTCGAGCAGTTCCGTGCGACTTCGGATGCTGCGAACGGGCGGCCCCCGGTCTACCTGCTCCCCGACCTGCCCGTCCTGTCCGCACTGACTATCGACGAGGTCGTCACCGCGCTCGGCGCGACCGTGCTAGCTGGCGCGGGTGCCTCCATGCATCGGGAGGTCGACGCGTATCTCGCTGGCTCAGGTTATATCCCGAACTTGTTGCCAAGACTCGTGAACGGCACGTTGCTCGTTGCGTCCGGCGATCGTGCCGATCTTGCGGTTGCGATTGGTGCGGCAGCGCTGAGCCCCTCGCTGCCCACGCCGGCTGGCATCGTTCTCACTTGCGGGATCAAGCTGGACGCCGCGACCCTCGCGCTGCTCAAGCCGTCGGGCATTCCGGTCGTTGCGGTCGAGGCCGATACGTTTGCAGCGCTGCACACGTTGGAGGGCGTACGCGGGGAGATCAGGCCGGGTAGCCGGCGAAAGATTGCGGCCGCACTTGGGCAGTTCGCGAACTCGGTCGATACCGACGAGCTGACAGCACGAATCAGGCTTACCCGCAGTGACGTCGTTACGCCGCTGATGTTCTCGGCGAGCCTGCTCGAGCGAGCCCGCCGCAATCGGCGCTCCATTGTGTTGCCTGAGGCAGATGACGATCGGGTACTGCGCGCGGCGGAGGAACTCGTACACCAGCACGTCGTGTCATTGACACTGCTGGGCGACCCTTCGCTGGTAGCGGCACGGGTCGAAATGCTTGGGTTGAACTTGGCGGACACGCAGGTGATCGACCCGACGACGTCACCGTTGCGGAAAGAGTTCGCGGACCTGTATGTGGCGCTGCGCTCTAACAAGGGCGTTACGGCGGACACAGCGTGGGATCTGATGGGTGACAATTCGTACTTCGCGACGATGCTGGTGCACACGGGCCGGGTCGACGGCATGGTTTCCGGTGCCGGCCACACGACAGCCGATACCGTCCGGCCCGCCCTCGAGATCATCAAGACCGCACCGGATGCGGCGCTGGTGTCGAGCGCGTTCTTCATGTGCTTGCCGCACAAGGTGCTGGTCTTCGCTGATTGTGCGGTCAATCTAGATCCGGACGCCGGCCAGCTCGCGGACATCGCGGTGCGCACCGCCGAAACGGCTGCCGCGTTCGGCATCGAGCCGGTGGTGGCACTGGTCTCCTACTCCACCGGGACTTCCGGGACCGGTGCGGACGTGGAGAAGGTGCGCGCGGCGACCGAACTGGTCGCTGGGTTGCGGCCCGATCTGCCCCTCACCGGGCCAGTTCAGTACGACGCGGCGGTCGACCCCGGTGTGGCGGCTTCGAAGCTGCCGGGCAATGCCGTTGCCGGCCACGCGAACGTGCTTATCTTTCCCGATCTCAATACCGGGAACACGACGTACAAGGCTGTCCAACGCTCAGCCGGTGCGGTGGCCATCGGCCCAGTCCTGCAAGGTCTACGCCGTCCGGTCAATGACCTTTCACGCGGCTGCACGGTGGCTGACATCGTCAATACCGTGGCGATTACCGCTATTCAGGCGCAGCAGTTGGAGAGGGTGAACGTTACGGCGTGATGTGCTTATCCTGCTTGCTTTCGGTGGCAAGAATCGCAGCCTGAGTGCGGCGTTCGAGGCCGAGTTTGGCGAGCAAGGAGGAGACGTAGTTCTTCACCGTCTTCTCGGCGAGAAACATACGCTCGCCGATCTGTCGGTTCGTGAGGCCCTCGCCAATGAGGTCGAGGATCCGATGCTCCTGGCTAGTCAGTGCGGCGAACGGGTCGGCCTTCTCGCGATCTGCCGCGTCGTCGCGCAGCCGCTGCATGATTCGGGCTGTCGTTTTCGCGTCCAGCAGCGAACCGCCTACGGCGACGGTCCGAACGGCGTTCACCAGGTCACTGCCCTTGATCTGCTTGAGAACGTATCCCGCGGCGCCGGCAAGGATCGCGTCGTACAGCGCGTCATCGTCGGCGAAGGAGGTCAGCATCAGACAGGTAAGATCGGGCAGCTTGGAGCGCAGCTCACGGCACACACTGACCCCATCGCCGTCGGGCAGCCGGACGTCGAGCACGGCGACCTGAGGCCGGAGTGCCGGGACGCGGGCCAACGCCTCGGCGGCGGTCGAGCCTTCACCGATGACGACGATGTCGGACTCAGACTCAAGAAGCTCCTTGACCCCGCGCCGCACGACTTCGTGATCGTCGAGCAGAAACACGGTGATCTGGCCCTCGGTGGT
>JADGPH010000244.1 GCA_017882555.1 Thermoleophilia bacterium | reverse complement strand
TCTCCAGTCGCGTCGCCCACTCTTGCCAGCTGAGGTGCTCCAGTTCGCGCGCCCGCGCCGCGGCACGGATCTCGCCATCGCGGCCATCGATCTCGATGTGGCCCAACTCGAGATTCGGCACAAGCCGGCCGTTGACAAATAGGGCCGATCCAATGCCGGTCCCCAGCGTGAGCATCAGCGCCACATCTGTTTCGCCGAGCCCCGCTCCGAACCGCATCTCTGCACACCCGGCGGCATCTGCATCATTGAGCACCGCACAACGACGCCCCAGAACTGACCCAAAGAACCTCGGGGCATCACACCCGATCCACGCGTCGTCCAGATGGGTCGCCGCCATGATTCGCCCATGGACGACCGGCCCGGGAAATCCGATCCCCACCGGGGCGTCGGTCGGGAGCTCTGCCAGCAACCCGGCGACCACGACCGCCATGTCGTCCGGACCACGTCTCGGCGGCGTCGACACGCGTCGACGATCGCCGATGAGCTCGCCGGTCGCCGTATCCACAAGGCCAGCCTTGACGGCCGTGCCACCGATGTCCACGCCGATCGCAATCACGAGGAGACGTCTTCGCTGGAGTAGTGCACCAGCGACAACACATCATGGGGTGCGAGCACATGGCGCCCACCGAGAAAGACCAACTCGATCACGAAGGCCAGCCCTACGACAATCCCGCCTTCCGCCTCCACCAGCGCAACCTTGGCGGCGCTGGTTCCACCGGTCGCCAAGAGATCGTCGTGGATCAGCACCCGCTGGCCCGGTTTGATCGCGCCGGCCTGAACCTCGAGGCGGTCAGCCCCATATTCCAGCTCGTAGTCGTGGCCAACCGTTGCGCCCGGAAGTTTTCCGGGCTTGCGGGCCGCGACAAAACCCGCCCCGAGGGCACGGGCGATGCCGCCGCCGAGGATGAATCCCCGGGACTCGGCCCCGATGACCAGATCGACCTCGCGGGGAGCGGCCCAATTCGCGATCGCATCTATGGTGAAGTCCAACGCCGCGGGGTTCGCGAACAGCGGCATAAGATCGTAGAAAAGAATCCCCGGCTTCGGGTGATCCGGGACGCGCCCAACAACCGCGTCGAGATCCATCAGGCGACAGGCTGCACGAGGCTGCGCAATTCAGACACGAGCATGAGGTGGCGCATGTGCGACGCCAACCCTGCCAGTTCCTCGAGCGCCGAGAAGGCCTCGGCCCGACGGTCGGGATTGCGGGAACGAAGTCCTGTCGTCAGCAGCTGCTCAAGCAGGCTCGCCTCGCGCTCGGCTGCGGTGCGAAACAGGCGCAGATGGCGCGGCTGCACCCCGTACTGGGCAAGCTCTGCGGCCGCTTGCACGACCTCCAGCGCAACATCATCGAACCCACCCTCGGAACTCACCAATCCGTATTCCTCGAGCTCATGCACCAACGCCGCCGACGCCCCGCTGCGCTCGACCAATTCGTCAACGCGATACCGACGGCTCGGCGCGGGTTCGGTGAGCTGTGCCCGCTTGATCTGTTTGGCCTGAGATGTCGCGCTGAAGCTCGTCGAGGCTTGTGACTCCAACTCTTGGCGGATTACCCGCAGCGGCAAGAACTCATCGCGCTGGAGCCGCAGAATTGTTCGAAGGCGCTCAAGGTCCTCGTGCGAGAACAATCGATAGCCACCCGACGTGCGCTTCGGAGACACCAGCTTCTGATCTTCGAGATAGCGAATCTTGGAAATCGAGATCGTCGGAAAATCGGCCTTGAGCGCATCGCACACCGCGCCGATTGAGAGCGTCCCGGAGTCCTGCGGCGACAGCTCGGTGCGTTCGGAAGCGGTCGTCATCGATCGATCAACACGAGTCGGAACTTGCCGATCTGCACTTCGTCGCCGTTCTGCAGGCGCTCTTCGTCATGAATCCGGCGGCGATTGACATACGTGCCGTTCAGACTCCCCAGATCGCGCAGTACCAAGCCCTCGGGGCGATGCTCAAGCTGGGAGTGGTTGCGGCTCACGGTGACGTCATCCAAGAAGATGTCGGAGTCCGGCGACCGACCGATGCTCACGTTCCCGGTGCGCGCGATCGGAAAAGCAACCCCGGTCGGCCCGCCGGCTCGCACCGCCAGCACGGGACCGTCGAACTCCATGGCCTCACCAAACCCAGGACCGGTGCCCTCGGACAACGCGAAGGGGCCCGTGCTCTCCACCGTGATGCCATCCGGGTGCAGCGCAGCGCCACAGTTGCTGCAGAACCGATGCGACGGGCTCTGCTGTTGATCGCACTCAGGACAGCGCACGGCGGATCAGTCCGTACCCTCGGGGGCCTGTTGCAGGCGATCGACATCGGGAAGACGCCCGGCAAGGATCCGTGCCAAGGCGTCGACGTCCACTACCGAGAGCGCGCCCTCATCTTTGGCGGTCAACCGGCGCACAAGTTCCTGGCGCAGCATGTCGATACGCCCGTGCAGCACGCGCCGCTGCATCGAGACCTCACGCTCAGCCTGAGTCAGATCGTCGATCAGTTGCTTCAACTCGGCGTCGGCGAGCAATGGGAGGTCGGGAAGCGGTTCCAGGTCCATCAGATGGCTCCTTCGGGGTGGCTACGCCACAGCATAGCGCCCCGACGAGCGAACCCTCAAGTTTGGGTTGAGCTACCTCTCCCCCGCAGC
>JADGPH010000243.1 GCA_017882555.1 Thermoleophilia bacterium | reverse complement strand
TGCTCGATGTCGTGATCGGTGCGGTGACCTTTTCGGGGTCGCTCGTGGCCGCCGGAAAACTCCAGGGATGGATCACCGGGAATCCGATCGTGTTCCCAGGCGCCCGGGTGCTCAACGCTGCGCTGGCTGCCGTCGCGGTCGGGGGCGGGGGTTATCTGATCTCTGGTTCGGACTCCGGCGTGGTCTTCACGGTCGTCATCGTGGTCGCCCTCTTCCTCGGTGTGACCATGGTGCTGCCGATCGGCGGTGCTGACATGCCGGTGGTGATCTCACTGCTGAACGCCCTCACGGGCACGGCAGTGGCCATGGCCGGGTTCGTGATCGACAACTCGGCACTGATCATTGCCGGAGCCCTAGTGGGTGCGTCCGGCGGAATCCTGACCAAGCTCATGGCGGACGCCATGAACCGTTCGATCGGCAACATCGTGATCGGAGGGTTTGGCACCGGCGATACGGAGTCCGCCGGCACTGTCGGACCAGGAGGTGACGTCCGTCGGTTGTCCGCCGAACACGCTGCCATCCAACTCGTCTTCGCAACGAACGTCATCATCGTGCCGGGTTATGGCCTTGCCGCGGCGCAGGCCCAGCACAGGGTGCGAGAGCTGGCCGACCTCCTCGAGGATCGGGGAGTTGAGGTGTCCTTTGCCATCCACCCGGTGGCCGGGCGCATGCCAGGCCACATGAACGTGCTGTTGGCCGAGGCCGACGTGCCCTACAACATGCTGAAAGAGATGGACGAGATCAACGCGGAGTTCCAACGGGCCGACGTCGCCCTGGTGATCGGTGCAAACGACGTGATCAACCCGGCCGCCCGCCGGCCCGGAAACGCCGTCTCGGGAATGCCCATCCTCGACGTCGACCAGGCCAAGAACGTCATCGTCATCAAGCGGTCGATGGGCCATGGCTATGCCGGCATCGACAACGAGCTCTACGTCAACCCGAAGACCGGCATGTTCTTTGCCGATGCCAAGGAGGGCCTGAGAGAGATCATCGCTGCAGCGAACGCTCTGGTTGGAACGCGGTGATGCGGACGGCGGACCTGCACGACTCAGACCTTCGATGCTCACAGGAGCGGATGGCCGATGGCACTCGTCGCGATGTCACACTTTGACCGCTCTGAGGCGGTCCCGTCTCCTAACCCCCCAAGACGGTCGCGGGGTTAGGAGAGAGGCGGCCTCGAAACCGGCCCAAGTGTGACCCGAGAAGCCAGCGATCCAACAGGCGGCGGCCCAGACCGGCGATCGACGATCCGTGCCGCGCTGGTATCCCGTCTACGTGTCGTGTGATCTCGAGGGCGACGTGCGCACGCTGCGACGCGCCGCTGGCGGGGTACTCGTCGAGCGCCTACTTGAGCATGACGATGCTGCATACACCTATGCCTACTCGGTCGTCGCCGGGGTCCCATTGCGCAGCCATCGCGCGAGCTTCACCGTCGCGCCGTCCGCGGCCGGCAGCCGCATCATCTGTCACACCGAGGCCGAGCACGACGATCCCGAGGTCGACATTGAGGCCTCGCTTGCGGGATCGTCAGCGCGAGGCGCTCCTGGGTCTGAAAGCCCTCCTGGAGACCGGTTCCATCGCGTAGCCGACCGCCATACCTGTTCCCTCGCCACGGTGGGGATGAGCGTAGAGCAATGACTGAGGGCGGGGTATGGCATGTGGGATCGACCGACTTTCAGGATTCCTTCCAGGTGCTGCTTTATCGTCGTACCTAGAAACTCATTGGTACGAGGAGAGGGCATTTGATGGCGTCACTTCGCACGATCTCGTCACGTCGGTTGATCGCCGGTATCGGCGGTGTCGTCGTACTCGCGGTCGCCGGTGTCAGTGTGGGATCCGCCTTGCAGGGTGCAAATCCACCCGCTCCGCAGCCGTTGGCCGATGCGCTGCACCAAGCCGCGGTCGGGGCAAAGCCCACTGGCATCACCGCGGATGTGACGTTCACGAACAATCTGCTGTCCTCCGCCGGGCTGCCCGGGGGGGATCCGCTGATGTCGGGCGCGTCGGGCCGTATGTGGATCAGCGCTGCAGGGGACCTGCGGATCGAACTGCAGTCCTCGGGCGGCGGGAGCCCTGACTCGCAGGTCCTTGCCACCAAGAGCGAGATCACCGTGTACGACGGCACCCAGAACACCGTCTACAAGATCGCGCTGCCGGCCAGCTCGTCGACTCCGAAAACGACAACGCCGTCCAACGGTATTCCCACGGTGGCCGCGATTCAGTCCAAGCTCAACGAACTCGCCGCGCACCTCAACGTCTCCGGGGCGATTCCCGGAGCTGCCGGTGGTGTGCCGAGCTACAGCGTGAAGATCTCGCCGCAGCATGATGGCGGCCTGCTTGGGAACGCGGAGCTTGCGTGGGATGCGTCGAATGGAGTGCCGCTCGGGGTGTCGGTCTACTCGACCACCGATCCGTCAACTCCGGTGCTCGCTCTGCGGGTGAACGACATCAGCTACGGCCCCGTGGACGCATCGGCCCTGCAGATCTCGCCGCCGGCCAACGCCAAGGTGGTCGACGTTCCGCTGCCCGCCAGGAGCACCAAGAGTTCGACCACGACAAAGACCGCTCCCGTCACCGGGTTGGCCGCAGTCCAGTCGCAGGTTGCCTTCACGATCAAGGCACCGGCCACCGTTGACGGTCTGCCACAACACCAAGTCCGTCTGGTCGATTGGAAGGGCCAAAAGGCAGCGCTCGTGCTTTACGGCCAGGGTCTCGGAGGCATTGCCGTCCTCGAGCGCGCCACCACCACGAGCCCGCCCAACGCCACGATCACTCAGCTTCCGACCGTCAAGGTCGCCGGGGTCTCCGGTCATGAGCTTGCCACTCCGCTGGGCACCGTCGTGGCATTTACCAAAGGTGGGGTGAACTTCATCGTCGCAGGGTCGGTCAGCCAGTTGGCGGCCGAAACTGCGGCGGGTGCGCTTTCGTGAGCCAGACTCCCGTCGAGGCACGGGGGCTCGTCAAACAGTACGGACGGATTACCGCGGTTGACCATGTGGATCTCACGGTCAACCGCGGTGATGTCTACGGCTTCTTAGGACCCAACGGCGCCGGCAAGACGACGACCCTCCGAATGATGCTCGGGCTGATCTTCCCCACCGCTGGGACGGTGCGGTTGTTTGGCCGTGACCCGATCGCCGAAGGGGCAGCCGCACTTGACGGTGTGGCGGGCTTCGTCGAGGCGCCGCAGTTCTATCCGTATCTGACCGCTCGCAAGAACCTGCAGATGATGGCCGCCTACGACGGCGGGGATGCATCATCCCGTGTTGAGGAGTCCCTCAAGAGCGTCGAGTTGACCGGTCGGGCCGACGACAAGGTGGGTGGGTATTCCCACGGGATGCGTCAGCGGTTGGGCATCGCGGCGGCGCTTCTGCGTCAGCCCAAGCTCTTGCTCCTCGACGAGCCCGCCACGGGTCTGGATCCCGGAGGGATGCGCGACATGCGGGTGCTCATTCGCCGCTTGGCCGATGATGGGATGACCGTCCTGCTGTCAAGTCACTTGTTGGCCGAGGTCGAGGAGCTGTGCGATAGGGTCGCCATCGTGCGTGCGGGCCGCATCGTGTACGAGGGGGCACTCATCGACCTCAAGGCCAGCGCCAAGAGCGCCTACCGCCTGCGCACGACCGACAACGCCAAGGCGTTGAAGGTCTGTGAGGCCCAAGCCGGGATTGCTTCTGCCCGGATCGAGGGGGCAGCGATCCGCATGGAGGCCAACGAGTCGGCGATGGGTGAGCTCTCGGTGGCCCTGATCGAGGCCAGCTTGCAGATCATCGCACTTATGCCCGAGACGGCGACGCTTGAGGACCTGTTCTTCCATCTCACCGAAGGTTCGACTCCGGGGGAGATCGATTTTCCCGCCACCCAAGCCAGCGTCGTGGGAGAGCACCTATGAGTTCCGGTGTGTTGACCGTCTACCGGTGGGAGTTGCGCAAGCTGATCGCGCTCAAGCGCACCTACCTGGGGCTGCTTGCGGCCGCCGCAGTCCCCTTGGCGTTTACGATCACGCTCGCCTTACGGAGTGGACAGCCCAAAGATGTCCCCTTCGGTTCATATGTACACCAGTCGGGTCTGGCGATCCCGTTGGTCCTGCTCACCTTTGCATCGGCGTTCTTGCTCCCGTTGATCACCGCCCTGGTGGCCGGCGACATCGTCGCCTCAGAGGATCAGAACGGCACCCTGAAAACGATCATGACCCGGTCGCTGCAACGGGGGCAGATCTTCTTCGGCAAGGTCTTGGCGGCGTTGACCTACACCTTGGCGTCAATGCTGCTGCTCGGCGGCGTCGCGATCATCGCCGGATCGATGGTCTCGGGGTTTCACTCGCTTACGACGCTTTCGGGCACGACCGTCAGTGCCGTCGCGGGGCTGGGTTTGGTACTCGCAAGCTTCGGGGTGTACCTGATCCCGCTGTTTGCCGTCGCGCTGATCGGCGTGATGCTCTCCACGGTCACCCGCAATAGTGCCGCGGCGGTCGTCGGGACGCTGGTGAGCGTGCTGTTGATTGAACTCATCGGGATCCTGCCGGGACTCGAATGGCTGCAGCCGTATTTGCTGACCCGTCAATTCGATGCCTGGCAGGGTCTGCTGCGTCAGCCGATCGACTGGGCGCCGATTACGCACGCGGCGTGGGTCTGCGCGCTCTATGGCATCCCTTCGGTCATCGCGGGGTACCTCGTGTTCTTGCGGCGCGACGTTGCGGGAGGCTGACCCCTAGGGGTTCACGGCGCGGGATCAAAACGTCCATGCTTGCTGGCGTGAGCGAACACATCCTGATCGTGGACGATGACCCTCCTGTGCGGCGAATGCTCGCGCGGACGATCGTGGCCGAAGGGTATGG
>JADGPH010000242.1 GCA_017882555.1 Thermoleophilia bacterium | reverse complement strand
TCGACCATGATCTTCGACGTGAACCACATCGTGTGGTATCTCAGCCAGTTCATGGTTCTGCGGCCCGGAGACATCATCAACACGGGGACCCCGGCGGGGGTGGCTCTCGGCCGACCCGACCCGAAGCCCTATCTGCGTGCCGGCGACGTCGTCACGCTCGAGATCGATTGGACTCGGGCGAGCCCGTCAGGAAGTCAGGCAGGCATGAGCGAGTTCGACAGCACCGTCGCCATCGTCACGGGTGGCGCGTCCGGCATCGGGCTCGCGACCGCCACGGCGCTTGCCGCGGCAGGCGCCACGGTGGCCGTGCTGGATCTTGGCATCGATGGGCTCCCCGAACCCTTGGTCGGCTTCGTGGCGGACGTCTCCGACCGGGCATCGGTCGTGGCCGCCGTGGAGGCGGTGGGGGAGGCGTTCGGCCGGATCGACATCCTGGTCAACAACGCCGGCATCAGTGCCGTCGGCACCGTCGAGGACAACGACGACGCCGAGTGGGCGCGGGTCTTGGACGTCAACGTCGTGGGGATGGCCAGGGTGTCCTCGGCTGCTCTGCCGTGGCTGCGCAGGTCGCCGTGCGCGTCGATCGTGAACCTGTGCTCGATCGCGGCGCTGAACGGGCTCCCGCAGCGGGCCGTGTACGGGGCATCGAAGGGCGCCGTGCTCGCGCTGACCTACGCGATGGCAACCGATCACGTGGCCGAGGGGATCCGGGTCAACTGTGTCAGTCCCGGCACTGTGTCCACGCCCTTCGTCGACCGCATGCTGCAGAGGTTCGACGATCCGGTGGCCGAGCGTGCGGCGCTCGACGCGCGCCAGGCGACGGGAAGGATGGTGACGCCCGACGAGGTTGCCGGCGCGATCCTCTACCTCGCGAGCCCTCTTTCCGCATCGACGACCGGCACCGCACTCGAGGTCGACGGCGGAGTGCACAACCTGCGCGTGCGCCAGCCGCGCGTGACCAAGGGTTAGGGCCGTGATCCGGCTCGCAGCAGTCATCGGGCTTCCGGCGCAGAACGCCGAGGAGTATGAGCGGCTTCATGCCGGCGTGTGGCCGACAGTGCTCGAGCGTCTTCGCCTCAGCAACATGACCAACTACTCGATCTTCCGCTACGGCGAGCTGCTCTTCTCCTATCTGGAGTACACGGGGGAGGACCTGGATGCGGACAACGCTGCGATCGCAGCGGATGCTGCGACACGGGAGTGGTGGAAGTTGTGCGAGCCGCTCCAGCGGCCGTTGCCGGATCGGGCGCCGGGGGAGTGGTGGAAGCCGATCCCCGAGGTGTTCCACCTCGACTAGTGACCTGTCAGCCGGATCTCAGATGTTCGTGACGGTGACGTGCGCTGCCGGCGCGGGCGGGCTCCGCGCGCTGGCCGTCCGCACCGGCAGACTCTGGCCCGCATGGTGCAGGTGGTGTGACCGGGGGCGGTATCCAGAGTGATATCTCTACTAATCATCAGACGATCGGTGGTCGAAGTGCTACAGTTCATCCCGGGAACGTGGCGCGTTCTCCCGCGTTCCCGATGAAATGGGTCTGATGAATAGTCGCAACGAACGAGAAGAGGGAGGAGTCTGCACGGTGGTCAGTCGACTGGACGGAGACCGTGGCCTGCACGACGGAGCGCCGGGCGGCACCTCGCTGCCGGTCACGTCGATCCCGCACAGTGGCATCGGTCTGACGCAGCTCGGTCTCGGGACGGCGCAGTTCGGCAACCTCTACCGCGAGACGACGGAGGAGGAGGCGGCAGGTGCGCTCGACGCAGCGTGGGACGCCGGCATCCGGTACTTCGACACTGCACCGCACTACGGTCTCGGCCTGTCAGAGCGTCGGCTCGGCCGGCTCCTGCGAACGCGGCCGAGGGACGAGTACGTCCTCTCGACCAAGGTCGGGCGGCTGCTCGTGCCGAGTCCCGATGGCGTCGGGAAAGACAGTGAGGGGTTCGACGTCCCTGCGACCACGCGTCGGGTGCGTGACTACAGCCGCGACGGTGTGCTCCGCTCCCTTAACGAGAGCCTGCGCAGGCTCGAGCTCGATCGGGTCGACATCCTCTATCTGCACGATCCGGACGACTACTGGGAGCAGGCGTCCTCGGAGGCGGTCCCCGCACTGATCGAGCTGCGCGACCAGGGCGTCATCGGTGCGTTCGGCGTCGGGATGAACCAGTCGGAGATGCCCGCGCGGTTCGTGCGCGAGTGCGACATCGATCTTGTCATGCTCGCCGGCCGATACACGCTCGCGGAGCAAGGGGCGCTGGACGACCTCCTGCCGCTCGCCGAGGAGCGCGGCGTCGGCATCGTCATCGCGGGCGTCTACAACTCTGGTCTGTTGGCTCAGGACCGGCCTTCGGCGCGAGCCAAGTACGACTACGAGACGGCCCCGGGGGACCTGGTGGCGCGCGTGCACCGGATCGCGGACGTGTGCGAGCGGTACGGGGTCACGGTGCCGGACGTCGCGCTCTCGTTCGTCCGCGCTCACCCGGCGGTGCTCACGACGGTCGTGGGAGCCCGGACGGGTGCCCAGGTCGAGTCGAACGTCGCGCGTGCGCGCGTGGAGGTGCCGGGCGCGCTCTGGGAAGAGCTGCGGGCCGCGGGGCTGCTGTCCCGAGACGCGCCCGTTCCGACGGATGGAGCGAGGGACTGATGGCGGCGGGTCCCGTCCGGCATCGACATGCATCGCGTAGGCACAGGTCAACAAGGAGCAGCAGGTGACGAGAATTGTCGTGACAGAGTGCGACCACGACGCGTTCGACGACGAGCGCGCGATCATCGGCGGGGCCGGGGGGGAGTTGGTGATCGCTCAGTCCCGGAGCGCCGCTGAGCTGGTCGCGAACGCCGCAGGCGCGGTCGGGATCCTGGTTCAGTACGCCTCGATCACGGCTGAGATCATGGATGCGCTTCCTGATCTTCGTGTGATCGGCCGTTACGGGGTCGGCGTCGACAGCGTGGACGTCGATGCGGCCACCGATCGCGGAATCGCGGTGTGCAACGTGCCGGACTACGGCACCGAGTCTGTGTCGGACCACGCGATCGGGCTCGCTCTAAGTGTCGCGCGCGGGATCCCGCGCCTGGATCGCGGTGTGCGGGCCGGGTCGTTCGATCTCACGGCCGTGCGTCCGCTCTACCAGACGGCGGGCCGTGTGTTCGGGGTCATCGGGGTCGGACTGATCGGCACAGCGACGGCACGCAAGGCCAAGGGCCTCGGGTACACCGTGATCGGGTACGACATCAAGGCGGAGCCAGGCGAGGCGACGTTCCACGGTGCGCCGTCGGTGTCGTTCGACGAGTTGTTGGAACGCTCCCAGGTGGTCTCGTTGCACGTGCCGCTCACCGATGCGACGCGCCACATGATCGGCGCCGCACAGCTTGCTCGGATGCGTCGGGACGCGCTCGTGGTCAACACGAGCCGGGGCGGCGTCATCGACACCGATGCGCTCGTTGACGCCCTGCGTGCCGGGACCATCCAGGGCGCGGCGATCGATGTGCACGAGCAGGAGCCGGTTCCGACGGGCCACCCGTTGATGGCGTTTGACTCGGTCGTGCTCACCCCGCATCTCGCGTGGTACACGGAAGAGTCGTACGGCGAGCTCAAGCGGCGCACCGCGCAGAACGTGGTCGATGTGGTGGCGGGTCGGGTGCCGCGCAACGTCGTGAACCCTCAGGTGCTCGGTGCACCCGGTCGGAACCGCGCGGTCGGACGCAGCCAGGCGGTTCGGTCATGAGCGCGACGATGAGGGCCGCGGTCTGGACGGCTGCCGACGAGGTCGCGCAGATGGATGTTCCGGTGCCCGAGGTGCCCGCGGGCTGGGCGCTGGTGAAGGTCGCGTACAACGGCATCTGTGGCACCGACCTGTCGATCCTGCACGGCAAGCATCCGCGGGCACAGGCTCCGCTCATCATGGGTCACGAGATGTCCGGCTGGGTCGCGCGTGCCGGTGCCACGGGGCCTGCTGAGGGCACGCTGGTCACGGTGGAGCCGTTGATCAGCTGCGGGACGTGTCAGGCGTGTCGCTCTGGCAGCAGCCATGTGTGTCGGCGTCTGGGTCTGTACGGCATCGACACCGACGGCGGCATGGCGGAGTACGTCGCGTTGCCACCGGCGGTGCTGCACGCGGTACCCGACGGCGTCGATGCTCGCACTGCGGTGCTTGCCGAGCCGCTCGCGGTCGCAGTTCACGCCGTGGGCAGGTCTGGGATGGAGCGTGGCGACGTGGTCGCCGTCTTCGGTGCTGGTCCGATCGGCATCCTCACCGCGCTCGTGGCGCGGCATGAGGGTGCGAGAGAGGTCGTGATCACCGAGCCGAGCGTGTGGCGACGCGACGTCGCTGCTGCGCTCGGATTCACCGTCGTGCCGGACGGAATGAGCATGGCCGAGACGCTCGAGCCCCTCACGGGCGGCGAGGGTGCCGACACGACGTTCGACTCTGCCGGTCACCCGAGTGTTGCCGTGCAGCTGGCTGCTACGACGCGAGTGCATGGCCGGATCGTGGTCGTCGGCGTCTACAAGGAGCCGACCGCTCTCGACCTGCAGGCGATCTGCTTCAAAGAGCAGTCGTTGGTCGGCGTGCGCGTGTACACGTCGCCTGACGTCACGCGGGCGATCGGGTTGATCGCCGAGGACGCGCTCGATCTGAGCCGGTTCCCGACCAAGGCCTTCGATCTCTCGGACACCGGCGCGGCCTTTGCCGCCGCCACCCAGGGTCAGGACTGCCTCAAGGTCCTGGTCACGCCCCTGGACGGGAAGGCCGACGCATGAGCGCCTCTCCCTTTGGGCTGACCGGCAAGACCGCTGTCGTCACCGGCGGCGGTCGCGGGCTCGGCCGTGGCATCTCCGAAGCACTTCTCGGCGCGGGGGCGGACGTTGTTGTGCTCGGGCGGAGCGAGCTGCCCGAGTCCCTCACCTCGTACGCCGGGCAGCTCGGGCGCAGCATCAGTCTCGTGCCGGTGGATCTCTCCGACCCCGGTGCGATCGATGCCGCGGCGCACCGTGCTCGCTGAGCGCCGAGTCGACATCTTGGTGAACAACGCGGGAACGCAGGACCGATACCCGGCGGCCGAGTTCCCCTTGTCTGCGTGGGATGAGGTGGTGGCGGTCAACCTGCGCGCGGTGTTCCAGCTCTGTCAGATCTTCGGCCGGCCCATGCTCGAGCGCGGTGAGGGCAAGATCGTGAACCTGGCCTCGCTCCTGAGCTTCCAGGGCGGGCTCAACGTGATCGCGTACGCCGCGAGCAAGGGCGGTGTCGCTCAGCTGACCAAGGCGCTGTGCAACGAGTGGTCTGGCAGGGGCGTCAATGTCAATGCGATCGCCCCGGGGTACATGCAGACGGACATGAACGCCGCGCTGCTGGACGATGCGGTCCGCCTCGAACAGCTCTCGGTGCGGATACCGGCGGGGCGGTGGGGTACGCCCGCTGACGTCGGAAATGCCGCGGTGTTCCTGGCTTCGCCTGCCGCGGCGTACGTGCACGGTCAGGTCCTGGCCGTCGACGGCGGCTGGTTGGCGCGGTGAGACGCCGATCCGCCCAGACGACGAACGAAGGCGCCGGCCGCACCGTGACCAGCCCCGCGCCCGACGATTTGATCCCAGCCACTCACTGAACGAGGAGATGCCATGAGCCTCATCACCGCTGTCGAGGTCGTTGATGTCCGCTTTCCGACGTCGCTGACGATGGACGGCTCCGACGCCATGAACAAGGATGGCGACTACTCAGCCGCGTACGTCATCTTGCGAACGGACGAGCCAGGCTTGAACGGCTACGGGTTCACCTTCACGATCGGCCGTGGCAACGACATCTGCGTGCTTGCCGCCCAGCAGCGCGCGTTGCCGCTCATCGGTCGCGATGTCGCCGAGATCGTCGGCGACATTGGTGGCCTCTACCGTGAGCTCAAGTCCGATTCCCAGCTGCGCTGGCTCGGCCCGGAGAAGGGCGTGGAGCACCTGGCGATGGCAGCAGTGATGAATGCGGTCTGGGACCTCGCCGCGCGTCGGGCGGGCAAGCCGCTCTGGCGTCTTCTCGTCGACATGACGTCGGAAGAGCTCGTGGACGTCGCCGACCTCACCTATCTCTCCGACGCGTTGACCCGCGACGAGGCGATCGCCCTGCTCGAGCAGCTTGTCCCGACCCGCTCGGACCGGATCGCCGAACTCGCCGAGACGGGCTACCCGTGCTACACGACGAGCGCGGGCTGGCTGGGCTACTCGGACGACAAGCTCCGCCGGCTCTGCCAGGAGGCGGTCGACGCAGGCTATAAGCACATCAAGCTCAAGGTCGGCGCAAACCGGTCGGACGACATCCGCCGGCTGGGCATCGCCCGTGAGGTCATCGGATACGACACGAATCTCATGATCGACGCCAACCAGGTCTGGGACGTGCCTGAGGCCATCGAGTGGGTGAGTGCTCTTGCCGAGTTCAAGCCGTTGTGGATCGAGGAGCCGACGAGCCCGGACGACGTGCTCGGCCACGCGGCGGTGCGGAAGGCCGTCGCCCCGATTGGCGTCGCGACAGGTGAGCACGGGATGAATCGAGTGCTGTTCAAGCAGATGTTCCAGGCGGAGGCCATCGACTACTGCCAGCTGGACGCGGCGCGGCTGGCCAGCATCAATGAGATTCTCGCCGTCTTCCTCATGGCCAAGAAGTTCGGTGTGCCGGTGTGCCCGCACGCAGGAGGGGTAGGACTCTGCGAGCTTGTCCAGCACCTGTCGATCGTCGACTATGTCGCGGTCTCCGGCACCCTGGAGAACCGCGTGACGGAGTATGTCGATCACCTGCACGAGCACTTCGTCGATCCTTGTGTCGTCGAGAACGGCGCCTATGTTCTGCCGACTCAGCCCGGCTACAGCGCCGAGATGCTCGAGTCCACGCTCGAGGAGTTCGGCTTCCCCGACGGAACGTACTGGGCCGCGTCGCGCGCGGACGTGGTGGCATCACTTGGGTGATTGTGCATGGAGTCCTGGACTGCGAGGAGGTGGATGGCCATGCGGAGTTTGGAGCTTTCCGGATCATGAGCACTCAGCGAACGGAGTATCGCGCGGTGCTCGGCGTGCGTGGCGTGCACGGCACCCTCTTCGTTCATCGCCCGCCACATGCGCCCCTGGATGGTGCGGGGAGCGAGCGCCTCGATGAGCGCCTCGAGCGCGGGGTTGGCCGACGCGCGCGCGACGACGCGGTGGAAGGCGATGTCGGCCTGCATGATGGCGTGGTAGTCGGGCTCGCCCGTCGCGTAGACCAGGGGCTCCACAGATGCGAGGATCGCCTCGGCCTCCGCGAGCGCATCCTGGTCGATCGTCAGAGCCGCACGTCCGGCAGCTTCGGTCTCGAGAACGCGGCGCACCGACTGCAGGTGGGAGCTGTCGGATGCGGCGCGGAGATCGACCATGAAGCTCACCGGCGCCAGGAGCAAGCTCGGTTCGAGCGACGTGACGTAGGTGCCGTCGCCTTGCCGCGTCTCGAGCACGCCGATGATGCACAGCGCGCGCACGGCTTCGCGCAGAGAGCCACGGGAGACGCCCAGCTCGTGGGCGAGGTCCTTCTCGATCGGCAGGCGGGACCCCGCTCGCAGTGCTCCGCTCGTGATCATGTTCTTGATGCCATCGACGACCACGTCGGTCTGGGATCGCGAGCGCGACTTTCGAGTCGGATCGACGAGGCTGTCGTCGACGTCACTATTCATCAGACCACCGTAGGGCTAACCGCGTCGGAAATGGCGCCCGAAACGACGGAGAGTGACATCCGCTGACCCTCATCGACGCGCACCAGCACGTGTGGGACCCCGCGTGTGCTCGATATGACTGGCTGACTGCGGAACTGGCACCGATCAATCGGCCGATCGAGTTCGCGGAGCTGCGCCCGGCGCTGCGCGAGGCCGGCGTTGACGCAACCGTGATCGTGCAGTCGGCGGACAACGACGACGACACCGATCTCATGCTGCGGACGGCCGAGGCCAATCCCGAGGTCGCGGCCGTCGTCGCCTATGTACCACTGGCTCGCCCAGCCGCCGCGGCCGATCGCCTCGCCGAGCTGAGGCGCAACCCGAAGGTGGTGGGAATTCGCAATCTCATCCACAACATCCCCGACCCGGACTGGCTGCTGCGGCCCGACGTCGACGAGGGGCTCGGGGTGCTCGAAGGTGCGGGTGTGACCTTCGACCTGGTTGCGGTACTGCCGAGGCACCTTGAACACGTCCCGACGCTCTCCGCGAGGCATCCGGGACTTAAGATCGTCATCGACCACCTCGCCAAGCCGCCTGTCGGACTGGACGACATGGAACCGTGGTGGACGCTGATCGAGCGCGCCGCCGAGAACCCGCTCGTGCACGCCAAGGTGTCGGGGCTCTATTCCGCGACCGCAGACAGCTCAGCATGGACAGTGGATGCCATCAGGCCGTTCGTGATGAGGGCACTCGAGGTTTTTGGTGCCGATCGTCTGATGTATGGCGGGGACTGGCCGATCAGCCTTCTCTCCGGAGGCTACCGACGGGTCTGGGAGGGGCTGTCTGTGGTCTTCGCCGAGCTGGGCAGCGAGGAACGGAAGTGGATTCTGGGCGGGACAGCGGAACGCTTCTACGGCATCGACGCGGCGGCGCTGGAAGCGGCACGCGAGGCATCCCAGATTCACGTCGACAGCAGCGAGTGAACCACGTGAGACGGGCTCCGTGCGGACCTGTCGGTCCGGAGACAGGGGACACATCCCGCGGGCGCCAAGGTGTCACGTGGCCGTCGCCTCCATCTGTCGCGCCAACGGCGCAGCTCTGGCCACACGCAACCTGAAGGACTTTCGGCACACGGACGTCAACCTGATCGACCCGTGGCAACGCCCGTAGTCCTCGAAGGTCCCGTCTCGTTTGGCGAGTTTTGCGGCACGGCCCTGGGACCCGAGAGCGCACGACCATGCTTGATGGTCCTTACGGGGTAAGTGTCCTCGAACCGTTCGTACAAATCGAGATCCAGCGCGAGGTTATGACACAGGTTCGCGATATAGGCGATGCCTGGGACCGTCCTGAAGTGCCCGAACAGGCGCGGCAGCAGGCCAAAGCGCAGATTCCGCTCGCGCAGCGACAGCTAGCTGAACTTGACGAGAGAACGGTGGCCTTGCTGGGCGGTGCAAGGACGATAGACGTCACACCCCAGCCAGGCCTGTATTTCCGCGGTATGGAGCTCAGGGCTATCCATCTGAGCCGACTTCGCTTCGTCAGGGCGTGTCGCGCCCGGGTCGTCTGGCGCGGGGGCGGTCCAAGCTAGGCGGGTGGCCTCGGTTTCCGGGAGGGGCCGACCGGACCGTCT
>JADGPH010000241.1 GCA_017882555.1 Thermoleophilia bacterium | reverse complement strand
GGTACGGCCTGTCCTACCGCGACGTTGAAGAGCTACTGGCCGAACGCAGCATCGAGGTCGATCACGTGACCGTCTTTCGGTGGGTGCAGCGCTTCACTGCCGAGTTCATCGAGGCTGCCCGGCCGTGCCGCCGGCGGCCGGGCGACAGGTGGCATGTCGATGAGACGTACGCGAAGGTCTCCGGCCGCTGGACTTACCTGCACGGGGCGATCGACCAGCACGGCCAAGTCATCGATGTCATGCTCTCCGCACGGCGGGATCTGCCTGCTGCCAGGGCCTTCTTCACTCGTGCGCTCGCCGTAGGCGTGACTCCCACGGAGGTGACGACCGACCGGGCACCCGCCTATCCGCGGGTGCTGGACGAGTACACCCCGGCAGCACTGCATGTCGTCGAGCAGTACGCGAACAATCCCATCGAAGCCGACCACGGCCGGCTGAAAGCGTGGCTACGTCCGATGCGGAGCCTGAAACGGTTCCGGTCAGCTCAGACCTTGGCCGCGGGGCACGCCTTCGTGCAGAACGTGCGCCGCGGGCACTACGAAATCGCCACCGACGAACCTGCTCACCACCGGCTGCGCGTCGCGTTCGCACAACTCGCAGTCTGCATCTGAGTAGCCTCCCCGCCGGGATCGACGCTGCCCACGATCAGCCAACGCAACAGCGACTCGCAGCGACTCGCAGCGACGGGTGCGGTAAACAGCCTATTCCCAATTGGTGACCTTGATGGGCTCATGTCCGCCGTGCGCTAACCGCCGCCTCGTGCCCGAACCGGCCGGTGCGCACAGCCGGCGCTGCACTGGAAAGCCTTGCGCCTCCGGCAGCGAGTCGCAGTCCGCGATCTCACCCGAACTCGCCGTCCACGCATCCTCGGGTATCGAGGCAATCGCCGCCCTCACGGCGCGCTCGAAGAAGGCGACGGCATTGCGCGTGGCTCCGGCAGCGAAGGCCGCATCCCCCGCAGCGACGAGCGTGTCGGGTAGCCGACAGCCGTGAACCGATCGGTTGTAGGGCAGCAACTCAGCCAACGCTTATGGCATCGCGGTAGCAGCAACGTCGAACGACGCGCCGCATGCGGCGACGCAGCAATGATTACGAACGCTTATGCTTCACTCGAACGCACATTCGATGGCGGAGGTTTGGAGTTGACTTCTCCCAGCAGCACCAACACGTGGCGGCACACGCCACAACCGTCGCGCACCGCGCAGGCTGCCGGCGCAGCCCGTCAGATCCGAGACCAGCGGCGGGGCTACGCCCGGGTCGTCCTTCGGGCGCTGGCAAGCCGCTACCACGGCCGTCCCACCTCCCAAGTGCAACGTGTCCTCAGCGACTCCCTCAAACCGCTCGGAGTAGGGCTGTCGCCGGCCGCACTCCACGAACTCGCGGTCAACATCACCGCTGGACGGCCGGTCGAGCTCCCCTAACCCGAGGCAACAGCGCTTCCGCACGACTGCGTAAGTTGACGGCACTTGAAAGGGCCGTCTGTTTTCTGAACGGCGCCGCAGCCGCGGGATGTCAGCAGCGGTGTCGCTCGCATCGTCCAAGATCTTTCGTCCATCTCTCGTCCATTCACCCAACGCCACAGCCCTCCAATGGCCTCCAGTCGAAGGGGCTCGCGTCTAGGCAGATGTCCTGCTACGCAACAAGAAACGGCACCAATCTCCACCCGACTGCACACCGTTTGAACGCACTTGTCGGTCTTGACCTTCGCCTCCGCGATCGCCCGGGTCTTGGACGGGTTAGACACCACCACCCTGCCCACCAGCGGCGCCAACAGGTTCGCGATCGCGTCGCTGTTGCCGGTCGCCTCCAACGCCACCTGATCATCGGGCCGCAGCCCCTCGGCCCACAGGCGAAGAGCTTCGGGTGTCACGCCGATGCGACCCTCATCGCGCACCAGCCCGTCCTCGACGACCGCGAGCTGAGCGAACTCGCGGTGCACATCCATCCCGACATAGCGCACCATCGCCTGCTTCCCTTCATCCGTTGAGCGATCGATGGATGGGGAACCGTTGGGACGGAACGACACCTACGGATACGCGCTCACAGCGCAGCCGGACCAGTCGCAGGGGCGGCCAACTACTAACACGGGCTCTCAGCCCACCGAGCAAGAACGGCCTGCCCATACGTGTTCCCCGAAGGCCCCTGTCCCGGACGGTCGCACCGTATGCCCGACGGCAGACGCCGAGCCAGCGGAACAACTCGCGGGCCTCCGCGGTATTTCATACCGGGTACGAACCCGATCGAGTCGACCTTCGCGACGGTGCGGCATCGGACGAAGGGGGTCTGTTGCATTAAGCGATCGGGTAATGCAGCGCCCCGCGAGCTGTGTCGTTCGCCGGACAGGGCAGGGGGATGGGGCGATCCTGCTAGGGGCTACCACGGTCAGCTCTCCCACTCCGGAGGGCATGAGAAGGGGAATGACAATGTCCGAGACCTGGGATGACTACACCAGCACCGACACCAGCGCGGAAGTGACCGCTTTGGACAGCAGCGCGGACGTCGCCGCGGCCGACAGCACCGCGAACTTCGACTCGTTCGACAACGTCATCACCGGTGAGGGCGACGTCGATACCGACCTTTCCAACGCCGCCAGCAATCAGGACTGGTCGAACTGGAACGCCTCGAGCGCTGATGACTACTCATCGACCGCGGATAGCTACCAGACCGCAGGCGAGACCGCGCTGGAATCAGGCGACACGCAGACCGCGGAGTCCGACTTCGGCGACGCATCGAACTACGCCGATAGTGCAGCCAACTACGCCGACACCGCCTCGAACTACGCCGACACCGCTGACAGCTACGTCGACCAGGCAAGTGCCGACACCTCCTACGACGAGTCCTGAGGCCCGGCGAGAACCATGCCGTTCACCCGAATGGAACTGGTCCGTACGGTCGCTGCCCCAGTGGCGACCGTACGGACTGCCCTCGCCAAGACGTTGCGTGACCTGCGTTTCGAACTGACCGCCGAGCGGCTCACCGGCATGGAGGGCAAGCGCGGCTCGCAGCTGGCTGCCGGCGCGCTGCAGCTGAAGAAGTCGCCGGTCGGCATCAAGATCGAGCTTTCCGGCGACGCGGATTCCACCGTCGTGGCGGTGCACCTTTTCGACCGCTGGCGCGCACCGGGCGGCAAGGCCTGGGGAAGCAACCGGACGTACTTCGACATCTTCACCGAGATCGCTCAGCGTCTCGACGGATGCCTGACGACACTGGACCCGACGCTCGTGCCGTCCCAGCCCGAGTTCAACAGCACGGCCGCAACGATCAAGGTACTGGAGCGCACGAACGTCGCCTCCGGATCCGCCGGGCAGAAGGCTGTGCAGCGGGTGGATCAGTGGCTCGGAGGGGCGCCGCCGCCGGCACCTGCCGCCGGCCCGCAGGTGGTGATCGCCGC
>JADGPH010000039.1 GCA_017882555.1 Thermoleophilia bacterium | reverse complement strand
AGGCCACCCTCGCCCCCGTGCCCACCTTCAACGTGGATGCGTGCCCGGTCGGTAAACGGCACAGCGGCTCCGCTTATGCGGAGGCCGCGACCTCCGGGTGAACGGAGATCCTTCGACCCTTACGGCCGTTGGTGAATTCAACGCGCCCGGAGACCTTGGCGAAGATGGTGTAATCGCGGCCCATGCCAACGCCGTCACCTGGGTGGAACTCGCTTCCACGCTGACGAACGATGATCGATCCGGCCGGAATGACCTGACCGGCGAAGACCTTGACGCCGAGCCGTTGCGCGGCGGAGTCGCGACCGTTGCGGCTGGAGCCGCCACCCTTCTTGTGTGCCATCTGGGCGCCCCCTAGGCGATCGAGTCGATGCGCACGCGTGACAACCGCGAACGGTGACCGCGCTTACGCTTTGAATCCTTCTTGGCCCGGTAGGTGAACACCAAGAGCTTCGGACCCAGCAGGTGCTCCTCAACGATCACATTCACGGTGCCGCCATCAGTGAGTCCACCGCCGCTTTGCCCAGTGGCCAGGACCGTCGGCGAAAAGGTCGCACCCGGCTCATGCGCGAGCCGGTCCACGAGCAGCTGCTCGCCTTCTTGAACTCGATACTGCTTGCCCCCGAGGGCGATTACCGCGTAATCCGGCACACTTCCCCCAACCGATCGGTCGGAACTCTTCCCCACCTGCGACCAGCACAGGTCGGTGCCGCAGTCTGCGGCGCGGCCCGGGAGAATAGCAAAGCCAGACCCGAATGCGCAGCGTTCTGGCCGATCATCGGTCGTGCACACCCGTCGGGCGCGCGCGACCGATGACGGTTAGGCCGCGGATCGCGACCGCACGCGCACGTCGGTGTCGCCCAAGCCGCGGTCCGACTCGAGGTGAATGCGCTTGCCGACCAGTTCTTCGATCTCGACGACCCGCGCGCGGCCATCATCGTTGAGCAGGGCCGCTGCCCTGACGCTGACGTGGGCGATCACTTCATCGTCGGCGATGCCACTCGCAGTACGCATGACCGCACGACAGGTGTCGATCGCGACCGTTTCATCCGACAGCACGATCCCGACACCGTCACAGGTCGAACAGGTCTCGGTCATCACCTCGCGCGGACCGTCGGAGATGTTCTGACGGGTCATCTCGACCAATCCGAGCGCCGAGATCTCCGCGACGAAGGTGCGGGTGCGATCCTTGTCCAGCTCGGTGTCGAGGACCGCCTTGACCGCCCGCCGGTTTGCCGCATCGTTCATGTCGATGAAATCGATGAGCACGATGCCCCCGATATCGCGCAGGCGCAACTGACGAACCACTTCGACGGCGGCCTCGAGGTTGGTCTTGGTGACCGTCTCCTCAAGGCGATTCCCGCCGCGCCCGACATTCCCACCCGAGTTGACGTCGATCACCGTCATGGCTTCGGTGTCATCGATGACCAGATAGCCCCCCGAGGGCAACGGCGCGCGCCGGTCAAGCGTCGAGCGCACGGCCTTCTCCGCCCCGTATTCCTCGAACAGCGGGAGCGCACCGTCGTAGAGGCGCACGCGGGAGGCGATGCCCGGCGAGGTCCGTTTCAGAAAGTTGTGGATACGTTCATGCTGGTCGGGATCGTCGACCAAGACTTCCTCAACGTCGGCGTTGAGCAAGTCGCGAATCACCTTCAGCGAGATGTCTGCCTCGCTGTAGAGCAACGTCGGTGACTTGACCGCGGCCGCCCGCTGAGTCAAGGCCGCCCAGAGCCGTCGCAGTGCGGCATAGTCGCGTGCGACGTCATCGGCGGACGCCCCTGCCGCCGCGGTGCGGACGATAAGTCCGCCTTCCAGGGGCAGGGCGCTGCAGATTTTGCGCAAACGGCGGCGCTCGTCGTCGAGCAGCTTGCGACTCACGCCGAGCCCGTCGCCATAGGGCACATAGACCACGAACCGACCCGCAAGCGAGAGCTGCATGGTCAGGCGGCAGCCCTTGGTCCCCATCGGGTCCTTTGTGACCTGCACCAGCACCTCGTCGCCCTTCTTGAGCAACTCGGCGATTTGGCGCTTGTGTTTGGGCACGCCGACCGCCACAACCTCATCGACATGCAAAAAGCCGCTCTTGGGCAGTCCTACGTCGATGAAGGCTGCCTCCATTCCGGCCAAGACGTTGCCGACTCGGCCCTTCCACACATGACCCACGACCGAGCGCTGTCCACGCCGCTCGATGTAGCACTCTGCCGTCCGTCCGTCTTCAAGAAGTGCGACTCGGGTCTCCCACGGGTCGACCGAGACGAGGATTTTGGTCTTCAGCGTTCCTCCTGGTGAGGTGCGCGGCCGAGTGCGGCAACGCGTTGCGCGCCAATCCCGACCAGACGAGTAACCGAGTACGCGATCCCGCCGCGTACCGCGATCCTAGTAAAGGGTACGAGTGCGGTCAGACGACCCGCCCCAGCGCGCCATGCGGGCGCCAGCAGGCCGAGTGCCGCAACCAGTCCCACAGCCTTTGCATCAAAGTTGGCGTCCGTGATGCTGGCGATGTCCGCGGCCAAGCGCGCGTGGGACGACTTCATCCCCGCGGCGCTGCGTTCGGTGTCTGCGACCAATGCAGCGCGCACGCCAACCCGGAGGGCCGTGCGATGCTCCATTTGACGCGCGATATCCGGCTGGAGCGATGCGTAGTCGCGGCGCAGTCCCTCGCCACGAGTCACAATCATGTTGGCCACTCGGCGGCGTACCCGCACCAGATCGGCCGCGTCGAGTGCGTCGACCATCAACATGACGCTGATGCCGACATCCCGATCCGCGCGGAGTTCCCGTTCGATGACCCGGCGCTGGACGGGAGTGCCGATCACGACGACGAGCGCCTCGCCGCCCGCGCGACGGTGATCACCGACGGCGACCGCTAGGTCGTGGTTGGCGGCGTGCGGGGCGGCCACGCCGACCATGACGTCCCCGGGGGCAGCGTGGCCACGCCGTGCGCCAAGCAGCTCGGCCACCCGTGATGCCTCGCGCGCGTCGCCCCCGCCGGCAATCACCAATTCGCCCGCGCGCCGCGCGTCGAAGTGCGCCTTGACCACCGCGGTCGCCAAGGGACGCGCCCATCGCAGGCCCGCGCGCACCGGGGTGAAGTTCTCGGCCACTAGATCGCCTCCCGCCGACGATGGATCGACAGCAGCACGCCGACGGCGGCGAGGTCGGCCACGATGTGGCTGCCGCCGTAGCTGACAAACGGCAACGGGATTCCGGTAATGGGCATCAGTCCGACATTCATACCGATGTTCACGACGATCTCAAAGGCAAACATCGCACAGATCCCGGCGGCGACGATTTGCTCGAATTGGGTTGCCGCCTGCGCCGTGATCCGCAGCGCCCGCCACATCAAGATGCCGAACAGCCCCACGACGCTCGCGGCGCCCACAAACCCAAAGACCTCGCCCACCACCGCGAAGATGAAGTCGGTGTGATCTTCGGGAAGGAAGTTGTAAACCGTTTGGGTCGCGCCGCTGACTCCCTTTCCGAGCGCGCCGCCCGACCCGATCGCGGTCTTGCTCTGGGAAAGCTGATACCCGGCCGTGCTGGAGTTCCCGCCATGCAGGAACGCGGTCAGGCGCTGGACCTGGTAGCCCTTGACAACGTGAATACCGACGCCCGGGAGCACGACAAACGCCAACATGATGGCCATCGAGACGACGCATCCACCGATCGCAAAATGCTTCCAGGGCGTGCCGGCGATAAACAGTGCGCCCACCAAGATCGCCATATAGACAAGCGCCATGCCAAGGTCGGGCTCAAGGAAGATCAACAGCGCGGGCCCCGTGGCCACCGCGATGAGCACCAGGGTCGTACGCCACCTCCGAATGTCGGACGAGCGCTCGGCCGCAATCGCGGCGAGGATCACGACGAGGGCGACCTTCCCGAATTCCGAGGGCTGCAGCTGAAATGGACCGACGCTGATCCACGCGTTGGCACCCCGCACGGTGATACCGATCGCAAACACGACCCCGAGCGCGCCCAACAGGCCGCCCAGAAGGACCCGCGGGAAGGCCTGCAGGCGGCGAATGTCGAACGCCGCCAAAACCACGCACGCGACCGCCGCCGGGATCAGGAACAGGACCTGCCGAAACTCGAAATAGCCGGAATTGCCCGGGACGTCATGCCCGGTTGACGTCTTGATCATGAACACGCCCAAGCCCAGCAGCACCGCAGCGACCACGATCAGCACCCAGTCCATCCCGACCAGAAAGCTGCGCAGGCTCGCGCTCAGCGCACCACGTTGCATGCGGGTCGTCGTCAGCGTTGTCAATTCGACTTCACCGGCGCCGGGTGCCCGCAGAGATTGGGATTGAACTTCGTGGGCCCATAGGCCGCTATGGTCGCACACACCGCCGGTGCGGCGGCGGTCGCTCCGACCCCGCCGTGTTCGATGATGATGGCGACGACGATCTTCGGGTTGTCGAACGGGGCGAACCCGATAAACCACGAATGGTCGGCCTGCCCCTTGTTGCCCGACTGGGCGGTACCGGTCTTACCGGCAACCACCGGGCCACCGGCGGCTGCGACCGGGCTGAAGACCCCTGCAGCGGTACCAAGTGAGCCTTGAGCCACCTGGCGCAACCCCTCCCGCACGACGGCGAGGACGGCCGGGCTCAGCCCGAGCGGGCGCGGGGGCGTCACGTCGGAGAGTTGGCGAACCACCTGGCCGCTCTGGTCGGTCAGGTCCATACCCAGCGTCGGGGTCACCATGCTGCCACCGTTGGCGATCGCCGAGTACGCGACCGCCATTTGCAGCGGCGTCACGAGCAGATTCCCCTGCCCCACCGCCATATTGATGTTGTCGCCGGGGAGCCACGTCTCTTGAGTGGGGTCGACCTGCGAGAAGTACGCCTTCTTCCAGGCGGGCGTCGGCACACGACCCGGGTCCTCTCCCGGGAGGTCGATCCCGGTCGGCGCGGCAAAGCCGAACTTCTTGGCCCACTGCTGCTGCTCGAGTCCGGTGTTGGGGTCGTTGGCGGGTCCGGTCGCGTTTGTATACAGCTTCCAAAACCGGGCACCGACTTGGTAGAAGTATGTGTCAGAGGACACCATCAGCGCGGTCGGCAACCTGATAAAGCCGTTGTCCTGCCGTTCAAAGTTCGGGAACACCGTCTTGTAAAGCGTGACCTGGGGCGGGCCGTCGATGATCTCGGTCGCGCTCAGGATGCCCAATTGCAGGGCACTGATCGCCGTCACGGCCTTGAAGGTCGATCCCGGCGGGTAACGGCCCTGGTTTGCCCGGTTGTCGAGCGGCGAGCGGGAACTGGCGAGATAGCCGGCAATCAGCCTGTTGTTGGCGGTGTTGTGCTGAACGAACGCATCGGGCTTGAACGTCGGATACGACGCCATCGCCAGGATCTGCCCGGTGCTCGGGTCGATGGCCACACCTGCGGCGCCGGTGGCCGTTCCGGAGCCGGCCACGTGCTGGCGCAGCTGGTTCTCGAGCGCCCGCTGAGTCGCCATGTCGATCGACAATTGCAGGTTGTCGCCCTGGCTCGGCGGGGTTGAAGAGAGCGGTCCCGACCCCACGGGGTTTCCGGAGGCGTCGACCTCGACCTCGGTCTGGCCCGGGACTCCGCGCAGATACTGCTCGTATTGGGCCTCCAGCCCCGCCTGGCCAACCTGTTCGTTGCCGAGATAGCCCTTTGCCGTGTAGCTCGGATATTCCTGTGCGGTGATCGTGCCGGTATACCCCAGAATGTGCGCGGCGAATGAGTCCAAGGGGTAGTTGCGCACGTATGCGTTTTGCAGCTGTACCGCGGGGAACTGGCGGATGCGCTCCGAGATCGCAGCGCGCACGACCGATGTGACGTTCTCGGCGAGTACCACCGGTTCATAGGGCGACGCCACCTGACCATGGGCCATCTCGGCCATCAGGTGCGCGGATCCGGTGTGCAGGATCGGCGCCAACATCGCCATTTCGTTGGCACGCTGGGCCCCCTGCACCTCGAGCGGGAACGCGACGACGTTCACGCTGGGCTGGTTGTTGGCGATCACGGTCTTGCCGGATCGGTCGGTGATCAGCCCGCGGGGAGCCGGCACGATCAGCGTACGCACGCTGTTGGCCGCCGCAGCCTGGGCGTATCCCTTGGCGTCGATGACCTGCATGAACCACAGTCGAATCACCAGGATGCCAATCGCGGCGAGGGTGATGCCTCCGATGACGGCAATGCGAAATGCCGTCTGTGGATTCAGCGGACGCTGGCGACGGCGCCCGGGGCCGCCTGGCGACCCGCCCGCCGGTGAGACCAGGCGCGAGCTCATCCGTCACGCATGATCAGAAACGGCTCGACGACACGCGGTGCACCGAGCACTCGCCGGACGATGGACACCGCCGGGACCGCGATCAGCGCGGTCAAGATTGCCGCGGCAAGCACCGTCCGCACAAAGTCACCAACGTCCACCGGACGAGCGAACATCAGCTGCACAAACGCCCCGCCAAGTTGCACAAACACCTCAGCGATAATGGACAAGATCACCGGCGGCAGGACACCACGGACCTCATCGCGGCCGCACAGGCGCCCACTGGCCCATCCCACCACCAGGTACAACAACGCCAGCACGCCCAGCGTCCCACCTGGAGCCGCGAGCTCGACGGCCATTCCCGCCGCCGCACCCGCCACGGACCCCACGACCGAGCCACGTAACAGGCCGACCGCGACAATCACACACACCACGGTATCGGGGATACCGTCGGTAACCCGGATGAACGGCATCAGGGAGACCTGCAGGAGCACCGCCACGAGCACGATGAGCGCGACCGCCCACATCCGAGGACGCCACGACAACGACCGGACCGAGGAGGCGGAGTCGCCCGCGGACGAGATGATCATCGGCGGTGTCGTACTCATGGTGTCGCCGCCCGCTGTTTGGCGAGTGCGCTCTTGGGCGCCAGCACGACGACGTACGCCAAGGAGTCGGTGTTCACGAAGGGAACCAGCTGGACGGTCTGTTGGACATCGACCGCGCGATGCCCAACCCCTTGCACCACACCGATCTCGATCCCGCGTGGGTAAATCGACTGCAAGCCCGCCTGCGAGAAGCCTGCGGTGACGACCGGGTCCCCGGTGGCGACAGGGTAGGTGACCGGAATGCCCGTGATCTGGAAGGCGCCCGGTGCCGTCGGCTGCAGCAGCCCGATCGCGCCGCTGGCGCCGACGATCGTCACCCCGACGCTCGTCTGCGGGTCCGAGATGAAGCTGACCACCGAACTGATCGGGCCCGCCTGGGTGATCACGCCGACCAGACCCGCTCCGACGTCCCCTGCCGCGAGCACCGGTGAGTTCACGACCACGCCATCGTTTGTACCCTTGTCGATTCGGGCTTGGGCGTACCACGGTGATGGTGAGCGGCCGATGATCGTGGCCGGAACCTGGCTGTAGTCCGCACGCCATTCATTCCCAAGGCCGGCGACTTTGGCGATCCGCGGCCCCTCCTCGGCGTTGAATTGCAGCTGGACCAATTCGCCGCGTAAGAGTTGGTTCTCCTGGGCAAGATGCGCGGCCCGGTCGCGTGCACTGACCAATCCCGACAGCCACCCCCAGGCGTTGCGCACGGGCTGCACCGCACGACTGACGCCATCTTGAATGGGCGTCACCACGGTTCCGGCACCGTCTTGGAGTCTGTGGAGGGCGCCGCTATTGGTTTCGCGACCGTAGACCGTGATCGAGATCACGCACACGAGTACGAGCACGCCGATGATCACGCGACGGGCCATCGCGCGTCGCTGCGCCAGCGGACTGTTGCCCTGATTGCTCACCGAAGCCGGCGTCGTCGCACGCGCCGGCTCAGTAGCGGCGGCGCGAACGCCCCTTACTGGATCGACGCATCACTTCAAACTCTTCCAATGATCGCCCCGATCCAACGGCAACGCAGGTCAGCGGCGACTCGGCCACATGAATCGGCATCTCGGTTTCCTGACGAAGACGCTCATCGAGACCCTGGAGCAGTGCGCCGCCGCCGGCCAGCATGATGCCGCGATCCATGATGTCCGACGCCAACTCCGGCGGCGTCTTGTCCAGCGTGCTCTTGACCGCGTCTACGATCTGGCTCACCGGCTCCTCCATGGCCTCGCGCACCTCTTCCGAGGACAGCACGACGGTCTTCGGAAGCCCGGTGATCATGTCGCGTCCGCGGATCTCGGCCTGCACCTCTTCGCGCAGCGGATAGGCCGAGCCGATCTCGAGCTTGACCTCTTCGGAGGTCTGGCTGCCGATCATCAGCTTGTACTCACGCTTGACCCAGTTGATGATCGCCTCGTCCATCTCGTCCCCCCCAACGCGAATCGACTGTGCAACGACGATTCCGCCGAGCGAGATCACCGCGACCTCGGTCGTTCCGCCGCCGATATCGACCACCATGTTTCCGGTCGGTTCGGCGACCGGCAAGCCGGCCCCGATCGCCGCCGCCATCGGCTCCTCGATCAAGTACGCCTGGCGGGCGCCCGCCGACAGGGTGGCTTCTTCCACGGCGCGTTTTTCCACCCCGGTGACCCCGGACGGCACACACACCACCACCCGAGGGTGCGCCCAACGGTTCTGGTGCACCTTCTGGATGAAGTGCCGCAACATCTGTTCGGTCACGTCAAAATCGGCGATCACGCCGTCCTTGAGCGGCCGGATTGCCGTGATGTTGCCCGGTGTCCGCCCAAGCATGCGCTTGGCTTCGATGCCGACCGCGTGCACCTCGTTGGTGCGCTGGTCGATGGCGACCACCGACGGTTCCGACAGGACAATGCCGCGACCACGGACGTAGACAAGCGTATTTGCGGTACCGAGGTCGACGGCCATGTCGCGGCCGCCAAACCCGGTCAGGTATCCGAGGAACCCGATCGGACTGCTCCTTGCCGTGGTTCTACCCTGCAGCATGCGGGCTTTTGCCGGCGGATACTAGCCGAGCGACGGCCCGCCGCGAGAGGCATGAGTCCAGCGTGCAATACGTCGTGCACGTGTGACGGTAGCGAGACAAAGGTCCCCGTGCCACTCGCGCAGGTGTTCGCTACCCTGAGATGCGTATGCCACCGCTGTTCGCTGATGACAATAGTTCGTACCGCCGTGCCATGCGTCGCGCCGACCAGGACGCCCGGGCCCGCGAGCAACGCCGCACCGAGATCCTTGAGACACTCCGGCGCCTGCGCGACAAGGGCCATGATCCGGCCGAATTCGCGGCGGAAGAGCGCTCACGTCGGCACAAGGAACTGCTCGAGCGGTACCCACCGCTGTTTTAGCGCTCGGTTGGGTCAGCGCGGGGGGGCCAGAGCCCGCCGCCGGCGAGCAATTGCGCGACCCGGGCCATCGGTAATCCGACGACATTCGACGGGTCGCCCTCGATGCGAGAAAACAGCGCCGCCCCGGCACCTTGGATGCCGTAGGCGCCGGCGCGATCACGCCACTCTCCTGTACCCAAGTACCACTCGATCTCCGCGCCACCGAGTGGGCGCATTTCGACCACCGTCGTCTCATACCCGGTACGTTCAGCGAGGTCGGTAATCACGGCGACGCCGGTGATGACCTCATGGGTGCGCCCGGCCAGCGCAGTGAGCATGGCCCGAGCCGCCGATACGTCCGCCGGCTTCCCGAGGACGGCCCCGTCGAGCACCACCTCGGTATCGGCCCCCAGGACGGCCCCATCGGCCGGGACGCCGGATCGCGCCGCGACCTCACGCGCCTTGCCGAGAGCATTCGCCACCACAACCTGCGCGGAATCCGCCCCGGTAGTGCGTTCCTCAAAGACTGCCGCAACGACGCGGAACTCCAGTCCCAACTGGGCGAGCATCGCCCGCCGCTGCGGCGAGCGCGACGCCAGTACAATCACAGCTCAGAAAAGTGCAGCGCCAGCTCCCGCGCCGCGGATTCCTCACCGTCAGACCCGTGGATGATGTTCTGGCCAACATCCAATGCGAAGTCGCCGCGGACGGTTCCCGGCGCCGCATTCAACGGGTTGGTGGCGCCCATCATCGTCCGCAGCGCCCCAATCGCTCCCCGGCCATCGACGGCCATCATCACGACCGGTCCCGAGGTAATGAAGTCAACCAGCTCACCAAAAAACGGCTTGTCGCTATGCTCGGCATAATGGGCTTCGGCCGCCTCCCGCGACACGCTGAGCTTCTTGAGGCCGACCACCTCAAGGCCGCGGCGCTCAATACGGGAAATGATCTCGCCGGTCAGCCCACCGGCGACCCCATCGGGCTTGATCATGACAAATGAGCGCTCACTCAATCGAGTCCTCCGGATTCGCTGGGTGTGTCGATCCTCGTCTGGCGGATGGCCCGCGTCTGCTCGCTATCGCCGGGCGAATCGAGCGGTCTGGCGGGCGCATTGCCTTCGCGGTTGATCCGATCGGTCACCCGCAGGCGAAACTCCAACTCGGTCAGGCGCGATTCGAGCTCGCTCAGATCATCCCGCGTGACCGCCCCGGCTTGCCGCAATAGGTCGCGGGCGTCGATGTCGCCACCGAAGCCGCCAGCATCGCGAGCAATCATCCGCTCGACCATCTGTCGACCCTCGTCGTCACCCAGCTCATGCAGGCGCCGCTCCAGAGCGACCAATTCCAATTCCCGCTCACGCGCCTCGTCCAGCAGCTCCGGAGGACGAATGATCAGGTAGATGATCGGGCCCAGAAACGGCAGCACGATCCCCAGGACCACCGCGACGGTGATGACCGATGCGTTCTCGGACCGACGGCGGACGTCCTGATAGGTCCACCAGACCAGCGAGAGCCACAGCAGGACCGCAAAGACCTCGAGACCGAGGCTGATCGCGCTCCACAGGCCTGAGCTAAAGAAGCTGGTCACGGTTGCAAACGGGTCATTGTGGTCAATGCTGGGCATCCAAACTCACTCTGGAAATGTGCCGCGCGAGCATAGCAGGGACTTTCCCGCACATTGCGGGGCAGTTTACGCCCGGAATCACCGTGCGGTTCGTGCACCGTGCATCCTCACCCATCCGCGCGGGTCGCCACGAGCCCGGCCCGCAGATCAGTCAGCAGATACAGCGACCCGCACACGATCACCCCACCATCATTTCCCGCGATCACCGAGGCCCGAGACAGCGCAGCCTCGGGATCGGTGACGACCTCACACGCGGCCCCCAACTGACGCGCGATCTCCGCGACCACCTCGGGGTCGGCGGCGCGCCGATGGCTCGACTGGGTCGCCACGACCGCCCGGCATCGCGGCACCAGGGCCTCGAGCATCGCGCGGGCATCCTTGTCCCCCAACACCGAGACGACCGCCACGGGACGTATGGCGGGAAACACATCCTCCAAGGAATCGGCGAGTGCCCGCATCCCCGCGGGATTGTGCGCCCCGTCGATCGCCACCGGCGGGGCGCCGCCAAACACCTCCAAGCGCCCCGGGAAGCGTGCGTCGGCCGCCACCTGGCGGACATGCGACGCATTCAGCGCGCGACCCAAAAAGCGCTGCGCACCCGCGATGGCAACCACCAAGTTGTCGCGCTGAAAGCGCCCACTGGCACCGAGCGAAATCCCCGGGTACGCGGCATCAGCGACGCGCACGAGGTACCCGTCCGCGGTCTCGGTGCCCTGGATCTCGGTCCCGACTCTCCATCCCGACAACCGGCGTTCGGCCATGATCGCCGGAACGGCACGTGCCGCATCACCATCCAGGCGCCCGATGACCACGCGATCGGACCCGTCGGGGGCGATCGCCAGCTTCTCTTCGGCGATCGCGTGGACGGTCTCGCCCAGGAGTTCTGTGTGCTCGCGCGCGACGTTGGTCAGAATGCTGACCCGGCCGCCCCCGAGCACGTTGGTCGCGTCGTAGCGCCCACCCAGTCCCGCTTCCACCGCAACGACGTCAACACCGGCGTCGGCCACCGCGACGAAGGCCGCCGCGGTCACGACCTCGAACTGGGTCACCGCGTCCTCGCCGCGGTATCCGAGCCGCTCGACCGTGCTGCGCACCCGATCGATCGCATCGGCGAAGCGGTCGTCGGCGACGTCCTCGCCACGAATCACCAGGCGCTCGGTCCATCCCACGATGTGCGGCGACAGGTACGCCGCGGTCTGGAGGCCTTCAGCTGCGAGCAACGCGGCCAACAGCCGCGTCGTGGATGTCTTGCCGTTGGTGCCCACGACGTGGATCGCCGGCTGCGCGCGATGGGGGTCTCCCAATTCCCCGAGGAGGTGCTCCATCCGCGCCAACCCGAAGCGCATGCCCAGGATGTCGAGACTCTCGACGTAGGCCAGCGCATCCGTGAGACTCACGCCCCGAGCGCTCCGATCTGCTCGACCAGAAGATCACGCTCGAGCGAAAAGCGCCGCACCTTCTCGCGCTCGAGATCGACGAGCTCTGCCGGAGCACGCGACACAAATCGATCGTTGGAGAGCATCGATGCGGCACGGCCAAGTTCGCGTTCGACCCGGGCCAGCTCGGCCTGGAGCCGCGCGATCTCTGCCGCGATATCGATCTCGCCCGGCGGGGCGACGATGCGAATCTGCCCGGTGGCGAACGCGAGCACCTGCGCGTCATCGGCGACATCGCCGACGTTCACGTTGGCGAGGCCGCAGCACGCCGGCGTGAGATCACCGAGGGCGATTCTGTCAAGAGCCACCACCAACCCGGTACGCGGGCTGATGGCGTGACGACTCCGAAATGCACGCACCGCGCTGACTGCGTCTTGCAGGGTCGCCACGAGGGCCTCCGCGTCCGCATCCCGCGGGCCCGGACGCCGCGGCGGGGCGTGGACGAGCATGAGCCCCTCGGACCCCGGCATCTGCTCCCAGCAGGCCTCGGTCACGAAGGGCATCACGGGGTGCACCAGCGCCAGAATCTGTTCGAGCAGATCGCCCGCGACCTCCGCGGTGGCCTCGCCGCGCTTGAACAACTCCAGGTACCAATCACAGTACTCGTCGAAGACCAGGTGGTAGATCACGTCGGCCAGACGACTGAACTCGTATCCGGCAGTCAGCTGCGCTGCGAGCTCGATCGCCTCGGTCACGCGCGAGGCCATCCACCGATCAACCGCCGTGCGGGGCGTCGGGGGCGCCGCTGCCCCCGCACGACCACCGCGACTGACCACCAGACGTGTCGCGTTCCAGATCTTGGTCACCAGCTGCCGACCCTGGCGAATCTTCTCCGCGGAGAAGCGGACATCTTGCTGGCTGCTCATCAACAGCAGACCGAAGCGCAGCGCGTCGGCGCCGTGGTCGGCAATCAGATCAAGGGGATCGACACCGGTGCCGAGGCTCTTGCTCATCCGTCGACCGTCGGCGGCCTGAATGACCGAGTGGATGTAGACATCCGAAAACGGCACCTCACCCATGTACTCGATACCGAGCATCACCATGCGGGCAACCCACAAGAAGATGATGTCCCGTGCCGTCGACAGGACGCTGGTCGGGTAAAAGCGACCGAGTTCCGCGGTGTCCTCGGGCCAGCCGAGTGTCGCAAAGGGCCACAGGCCTGAGGAGAACCAGGTATCCAGCACGTCCGGGTCACGGATCCAGTCGTCGCCCTCGGGAGCCTCGGCCCCGACATAGATCTCCTCGCCCCGATACCACACCGGCAGCTGATGCCCCCACCACAGCTGGCGCGACAGACACCACGGTCGAATTTCCTGCATCCAGCGGACATACACACCCGCCCAGTGGGCGGGTGTGAACGTGAGCGCACCGGTCTCGACGGCGCTGATCGCGGGCTCAGCCAACCGCTTCATGTCACAGAACCACTGCAGCGAGATCAGCGGCTCGACGCGACGACCCGATCGATGGGAGAACGGCACCACGTGCGTAAACGGCTCGGTGCCCCGCAGGTGCCCGGCGGCCGCAAGGTCCTCAAGAATCCGCGCGGAGCATTCGGCCGGCGTCAGCCCCTGATACCGCTCCCCCACACCGGGGACGATCAGGCCGTCTTCCCCGATGACGCTGATCGCCTCGAGGTTGTGGCGTCGGGCCAGCTCGAAGTCGTTCGGATCGTGCGCCGGGGTGATCTTGAGGCACCCCGTGCCGAACTCGGGCTTGACGTAGTCATCGGCGATGATCGGGAGCTCGCGCCCCACCAACGGCAAGATGCAGGTCGTCCCGACCAGGTGCTGGTAGCGCTCATCGGCGGGATGGACGGCCACCGCCGTGTCACCGAGCATCGTCTCGGGGCGCACCGTCGCGACGACCAGTTCCCCCGAGCCGTCCGCGAGCGGATACGCAATTCTCACCAACGCATCGGTGACCTCGCGGTCTTCCACCTCCAGGTCCGAGATCGCCGATCCGAGGCCCGGATCCCAGTTGACCATGTAGTGGTCACGATAGATGTGACCCTTCTCGTAAAGGTCGACGAAGGCCCGTTGCACGGCGCGCGCGTACCCATCATCGAGCGTGAAGCGTTCACGAGAATAGTCGAGGGTCGCACCGAGTCGCCGCAACTGCCCGATAATCGTCCCGCCGTACTCGTCACGCCACGCCCACACCCGCTCGAGAAACGCCTCACGACCGAGATCACGACGGTTGAGGCCCTCGCGCGCCAGCTCCTTTTCGACCTGTGCCTGAGTGGCAATTCCGGCGTGGTCGGTGCCGCAAATCCAGAGTGTCTCGTAGCCGGCCATACGGTGGGCCCGGATCAAGACATCCTGGATCGAATTGTTGAGCGCATGCCCGATGTGCAGCGCGCCCGTCACGTTGGGCGGCGGAATCGCAATGCTGTAGGCGGGCTTGTCGGAGTCCGGATTCGCCCGCAACGCACCCGAGCGCTCCCACGCATCGACCCACCGCGGTTCATCGGCCGCCGGGTCGTATCGAAGTTCAGCCCCGGCTGCGGCTGGTGCCAGTGGGCCCTTGACGGGCTCGGTCACCCGCCAGCCTCGGCGCGGCGCTCACGCCCAGGGGCTTCGGTCACGAGCGTCGGCGGCAGACCCTTTTCGATGGTCTCACGGGTCACCACGCACTTGACCACGTCGTCGCGCGAGGGCAGTTCGAACATCACGTCCATCAAGGCGGCCTCGACGATCGTCCGCAGACCACGGGCACCGGTCTCACGCTCGAGCGCCTTCTCGGCGATCGCCGCCAGGGACTCCTCGGCAAAAGCCAGATCGACGCGGTCAAAGCTGAAAAAGCGCTTGTACTGCTTGGTCAGCGCATTCCGCGGCTCGGTCAGGATCTGCACCAAGTCGTCCTGGGTGAGCTGGTGGACGGCGGAGATGACCGGCAGACGCCCGATGAACTCGGGGATCAGTCCGTAGTTCATCAAGTCCTCGGGGAGTACCTGGCTAAACAGGCCGTGCGGATCGTGCTCTTGACGGGACCGGACATCGGCGGCGAAACCCACGCCACGACGCCCGATCCTCCGCTCGATGATCTGCTCGAGGCTGGCAAACGCACCGCCGCAGATAAACAGGACGTTGGTGGTGTCGATGCTCAGGAACTCCTGGTGGGGGTGCTTGCGCCCGCCTTGCGGTGGCACCGATGCGACCGTTCCCTCGAGAATCTTGAGCAGTGCCTGCTGTACGCCCTCACCGGACACGTCCCGAGTGATCGACGGGTTGTCCGCCTTGCGGGCGATCTTGTCGACTTCATCGATGTAGATGATTCCGGTCTCGGCCCGCTTGACGTCGAAGTCCGCCGCTTGAATGAGCTTGAGCAGGATGTTCTCGACGTCCTCCCCGACATAGCCCGCTTCGGTCAGCGCCGTGGCGTCGGCGATCGCAAACGGCACATTGAGAATCTTCGCGAGGGTCTGGGCGAGTAGCGTCTTACCGCATCCGGTCGGACCCAGCAGCAAGATGTTGCTCTTTTGCAACTCGATATCGGATTCCCCCGCCGACATCATCTGGACGCGCTTGTCGTGGTTGTAGACGGCCACCGAGAGGGTGCGCTTGGCCTCGACCTGCCCGACGACGTACTCGTTCAGGACGTCGTAGATTTCCTGGGGACGCGGCAGCGTCTCGAGGTCGAAGGCGACCGGAGCCGTGAGCTCTTCGTCGATGATCTCGTTGCAGAGGTCGATACATTCATCGCAGATGTAGACACCGGGACCCGCGATGAGCTTCTTGACCTGTCGCTGCGACTTTCCACAGAAACTGCACAGCAACTGCTCATTGGCTTCAGAAGACTTGGCCATCAAAACCTCGTAGTGAGTTGGTCGGTGCCCCGCCTTAGTGCGAGGCGATCACCCGATCGACGATGCCGTAGTCCTTCGCTTCTTCGGAACTCATAAAGTTGTCCCGCTCAGTGTCCAGCTTGACCTTGTCCAAGGGCTGGCCCGTGTGCAACGCGAGGATTTCATCCAGCGCGTGGCGCAGTGCGATGACCTCACGGGCGTGGATCTCGATGTCCGAGGCCTGACCAGAAAAGCCACTCGAGACCTGGTGGATCATGATCTTGGCGTTCGGGAGCGCCATGCGCTTGCCCTTGGCCCCGCCGGCCAGCAGAAGGGCGCCCATGCTCATCGCGATGCCAACGCAGATGGTCTGCACGTCGGGCTTGATGAACTGCATCGTGTCGTAGATCGCGAGGCCCGAGTACACCGACCCCCCGGGGGAGTTGATGTAGATCGAGATGTCCTTGTCGGGGTCTTCGCTTTCCAGGTGGAGCAACTGGGCGACGATCAGGTTGGCGATCTGGTCATCGATGGGCGTGCCCAAAAAGATGATCCGCTCGTTGAGCAGTCGCGAGTAGATGTCAAACGAACGCTCGCCACGCGAGGTCTGTTCGATGACCATCGGAATCAGTGGGCTCATCGAGCTCGGCCTCCTGGCGTCACTTGGCATCTCCGGGCGTCCACAGTTTGGCGTCGGGGACCACTTTCTCCTCCTGGGGTGTCCAGAGTCGTTCACGCGCCTCGGCCTGTTCCATCGATATCGGCACGGCCGTGTCGATCAAGAACTGCACCGCGCGGCCCAGCCGGAGGTCTTCGCGCAGACGTTCGAAGGCGCCCTCGGAGATGACCTCGGCAACCAGTTCGTCGGCATCACGGCCCACCTTCTCCGCATCTTCGCGAACTTGCGCCTCCACCTCAGCATCGGTGACGTCGATCCCCTCGGCCTCGCAGACTGCCTCCACTGCCAACTCACGCCGAATCGCCATCTCGGCGTCTGGGCGGAGTTCTTCGGCGACCTGCTCGATCGTCCTGCCGGTTGCACGCAAATAGGTCTCGAAGGTCACGCCGCTCGGCAATGTGCTTGCGGTCTGAGTAAGGATCGTGCCGATCCGCCGCTGAATCATGATCTCGGGGACCTCGACCGTGGATTCCCTGACGACCGCGTCGAGGACCCGGCGGCGGAACATTTCGTCAACCTGCGCTTGTGCGGCAGAAAGCAAGCGCTGATTGATGTCGGCTGTGAGCTCGTCAAGGGTGTCAAACTCGCTGTTCTCGGCGGCGAAATCGTCGTCCAGCTCGGGCAGCACCCGTTCTTGGACCTGCTTGACAACCGCGGTGTACTCAACGGTTTTGCCCCGTAGTTCCTGCCGACTGTCGTCCTCGGCGTAGGTCACCTCGATGGTCACCGAGTCACCGGCACTGCGGCCGCGAAGCTGCTCATCGAATCCGGCGATCAGGCGCTCGGATCCCAGCTCAACGACGAAGTCCCGGGCGCTGGCCGATGCGAGCCGCTTGCCACCCACGCTGCCGTCGAAGTCGACGACCAAGAAGTCACCCTCGCCGGCGGGGCGATCTACGGGGGCCATCCGCGACCCGCGCATGCGCAAACCCTCCAGCTCGGCGTCCAGGGCGCCCTCAGCAATCTCGGGCTCCTCTTTGCCAACCTCAATGCCGTCGATGGTCCCGAGCGTCGCCTTTGGTCGCGTTTGAACGGCAGCACGAAAACGCAGTTCGCCGGTCTCCGGCACATCGTCGAGTGCAAGATCAGGATCGTCGATCGGACGAATGCCCGCTTCCACGACGGCCTGCTTGTACCACTCGGCGAGCGACACCTTGAGCATCTCTTGGACCACGACCGGCCGTCCAAACCGGCTCATCACGACGGATGTCGGAACCTTGCCTTGGCGAAAGCCGGGCACCTTGACCCCTCGTGCCAAGCGCTTGAGCGCCTGCTCGAAGGCCTGCTCGACGGCATCCTCGGACACCGCGACGGCAAGTTCGACGCGGCCTTCCTCGACCGATGTGATCTCGGCGGCTATTGACATGCTGATGCGGGTGAGAGGATTCGAACCTCCACGGGTTGCCCCACTAGGACCTAAACCTAGCGCGTCTGCCGGTTCCGCCACACCCGCCCAAACTGGCGGTCGGAGGAGGGTGAACGATGGGACTCGAACCCACGACCGCCTGGACCACAACCAGGAGCTCTACCAACTGAGCTACGTTCACCACGCCGGACGCGCGCCCGGACGGCGAAACCATAGCGCACCCTTGGCAGCGCTCGGGACCAACCGTACTACGACATCTCGACGACGACCTTCATCGCGTCGACGCTCCGGGCGAGCGCAAAGGCACGATCGATCTCCGCGAGCGGGATCCGGTGCGAGATGACCACCTTCGGATCGACCGCACCGGCGACCAGCAGTCCGAGCGCATCCCGCGTGTCGGTCGGTCCCGCCGAGTAGGTCGACTCGATGCGGACCTCCCGAAACCACGCCGAGCCGAGGTCGAGCCCGATGAGTTCGCCTGGTGTGGGTGGCGCAAACAGCTGCACGACCCCTCCCGGCCCCGCAAGCGATACCCCGGCGGCAATGGCGGACGACGACGACGCGGTCACAAAGACCGCATGTGCCCCGTCGGGGCCCAGCAGCTCCCGGATCGCATCGACGCTCGGAACCTCGGGAGCGTGTGCCCCGGCACGACGCGCCAACTCCCGCCGCTCACCGCGAGGTTCGAGCACAACGACCGCGGCGCCGAGCGCACGGGCTGCGTAGATCTCCAACAACCCCATCGCGCCCGCACCGACAACGACAACCCGATCACCGGCGT
>JADGPH010000240.1 GCA_017882555.1 Thermoleophilia bacterium | reverse complement strand
GCGGATGACCCGTTTCGGTGACTACAGCCAGCCCCGCATGACGAGCGATTCCGCGATCTGGACGGCGTTGGTGGCCGCGCCCTTGCGCAAGTTGTCGCTCGAGATCCAGAGTGCCAAGCCCCGTGGGTGGGAGAGGTCGTTGCGGATGCGTCCGACCATGACCTCATCCCGTCCGGTCGCAAGCCGCGGCAGTGGATACACCCCGAGCTGGGGCTCGTCAGCGAGAATCAGGCCAGGCGCGCCCATCAACAAGCCGCGGGCAGCATCGGCGCTCAAGGTGTCAGTGGTCTCAATCTGTACCGAGACAGAGTGACCGTTGAAGACGGGCACGCGGACACAGGTGGCGCTGATCGCCAGCTCCGGGATCCCGAGCATCTTGCGGGTCTCGGCGATGACTTTGCGTTCTTCGCCGGTGTATCCGGTCTCATCGAAGCTATCGATTTGCGGCAGAACGTTGAAGGCGATCGGGTGCGGATAGACCGACGGGTCGGGTTCGTCGCCGGCGAGATAACCCTCGGTCAGGCGCCGCAACTCGGCGATGCCCGCCGCCCCGGTGCCGGAGACCGCTTGGTAACTCGAAATGATGACCCGCTCAAGCCCCACCGCATCGGCGATCGGCTTGAGCACCACGACCAGCGGTACGGCGACGCAGTTGGGGTTGGCGATGATCCCTCGATGACCCTGGATGGAATCCTCGTTGACCTCCGGCACCACCAACGGCACGTCGGGCGACATCCGAAAGGCCGAGGAATTGTCGATCACCACGGCCCCGGCTTCCACCGCCGCGGGGGCAAAGTCGCGTGAGCGCTCGCCGCCCGCAGAGAACAGCGCGATGTGGATCCCCTCGAAACTATCTTCAGTGAGGCGCTGCACGACAAAGGGCTTGCCGAGGAACTCGACGATCCGGCCCTCGCTGCGCGCACTTGCCAGCGGCCGAAGCTCGGTGACGGGGAAGCCCCGCTCCTCGAGCACGCGCAGCATCATGGCACCGACGGCACCGGTGGCGCCCACGACGGCAACGTTAAACATTGCCCCTCCGTGTTGCTTCCGCCTCGAGATCGAAGGCGTCGTGCAGCGCACGAACCGCCCGTTCAATGTCGCGGCGGTTGATCACCACGGTGATCCGGATGGTCGAGGTGTCGATCATGAGGATGTTGATGTCCTTGTCGGACAGGACCCGGAACATCTTTGCGGCGATCCCCGGGTTGGACTTCATGCCGGCTCCGACGAGGGTGACCTTGCCAATCTGGTCGTCGGCGGTGATGGAGGTGTACTCGAGCGATCCCTTGATCGTGTCGAGCACATCACGCGCGCGACTGAGCTCATCGAGTGGCAGCGTGAACGACAGGTCGGCGCGACCATCGGATCCCATGTTCTGGATGATGGTGTCGACGTTGATCAGCGCATCCGCGAGCACGGTGAAGATGGACGCCGCCACACCGGGTTGGTCGTGGACCCCCGTGATCGTGATCTTGGCCTCGTCGCTCTTGTGCGCGATGCCGGACACGATCGCCTGCTCCATGTCGGGTGTCTCCTTGATAATCCAGGTCCCCTCGTCGGGTGAAAACGACGAGCGCACGTGCAGAGGGACGTCGTAGTTGCGTGCGAACTCGACGGATCGTAGCGCCAGGACCTTGGAGCCCATTGCCGCCATCTCGAGCATTTCTTCGTGGCTGATCCGCGGAAGCTTGACGGCGCCCGCAACGATGCGCGGATCTGCGGTAAACACGCCGGTGACATCGGTGTAGATCTCGCAGACGTCGGCGTTGATGGACGCGGCCAGTGCGACGGCGGTGGTGTCACTGCCGCCGCGTCCGAGGGTCGTGACGTTTTTGCCGTCGATCGACATGCCCTGGAAGCCGGCGACCAGTGCGATGTTGCCACCCTCGAGTGCCTCGCGTATCCGGTCGGCGCGAATCTCGACGATGCGCGCCTTGGTGTGCGCGCTGTCGGTGAAGATGCCCGCCTGCGAGCCCGTGAACGACACGGCCTGGTGGCCGAGGTCATGCAGGGCCATCGCCACGAGCGCACAGGAAATGCGCTCACCGGTCGAGAGCAGCATGTCGAGCTCTCGAGGATCGGGGCGATCGCTGATCTCGTTGGCAAGCTGCACCAGTCCGTCGGTGGTCTTGCCGCGCGCCGAAACGACCGCCACCACGTCATCGCCGGACTCGCGCGCGGCGGCAATCCTGCGTGCCACGTTGCGAATCTTGTCGGCATCTGCGACAGAGCTACCGCCAAATTTCATCACCCTCAGCCCGATCGGAATGCTCCTTGAACTCGTCGTGCGTCACCGACCCGCGATTCTATCGGTCGCGCATCGGCTGGCCCGTCGGGTCGGAGGGTAGCCGGGCGGTGGAACCGGGGTCCTACTCCAGTACGCGACGGCCGAGGAGCGCCCTGCCGAGGGTCAGCTCGTCGGCGTGTTCGAGATCTGCACCGACGGGCAAGCCGCTGGCCAGGCGCGTGAGCTGCACCTTGCCGCGCAGGACGTCGGCAAGATACAGCGCCGTCGCCTCTCCGGTCATGGTCGGGTTGGTCGCGACCACCAGCTCCTGGATGCCCTCGTCGTGGACGCGCTGCACGAGCTCGTCGATGCGCAGATCCTCGGGATCGACGCCATCAATCGGCGAGAGTGCACCGCCGAGCACGTGGTAATACCCGCGGTATTCGTGGGTTCGCTCAATCGGAAGGATCGCCGACGGCTCCTCCACGACGCACAGCAACGTCGGATCCCGCCGCCGGTCCTGGCAGATCGGACACAGCTCATCCTCGGCGAAGCTGAAGCACCGTGAGCAGGGCCGCAGCCGCTCTGCCATCTGGGTCAACGCATCCGCCAAGGCGAGGGTTCGCTCGGGGGGCGCTTTGAGCAAGTGAAATGCCAGGCGCTGAGCGCTGCGCGGACCGATCCCGGGAAGCCGGGACAGCTCGGTGATGAGGCGTTCGAGTGATGGGGTGAGAATCGCCGTGCCGCCGGGCTACATGCCAGGGATGCCGAGTCCCGACAACCCGCCGGTGATCTCACCAATGCGACGTTGGGCGAGTTCTTGCGCCTGGCGCATGGCCTCGTTGACGGCGGCGACAATCGTGTCGGAGAGCATCTCAACATCCTCGGGATCGACGATCTTGGGATTGATGATGATCGACTTGACCTCAAGGCCACCGCTGACGGTTGCCGTGACGACGCCACCACCGGCCGTCGCGCTGACGTACTCGTCTTGGAGCTCAAGCTGCACGCGCTCCATCTCTGCCTGCATCTTTTGCATCTGCTTGAGCATCTTCTGAGGGTTCATGCCTGAGGACACCGGGGCGGCTCCTTGGTCGCGGTCGATAGACGGATGGGGCTCAGTGGGGTTCTTCGGTTGCGTCGAAGGTCGCGATCAGCTCCTGGCGCAACGTGTCGAGTGTGGCGGGCTTGGCGGGTTCGACGGGAGTCGCGGACGCCGCGGGTGCGTCGGCGACAATGATGTCGACCTTGACGCGCTGACCGAACACATGAAGGAGCACCATCTCGAACTCGACCCGCTGGTCGGGCTTGTTGAGCATGCTCGCACCAACGGAGCTGGGAAGAGACACGACCAGCACCCCGTCGCTGGCGGCGGCGGGCCGTCCGTCCTCGATGAACGTGTACAGCGGCGTGTGCGAGACGCGCAGCTCACTTAAGACTTGCGGCCACATCCGCTCGACGTGTGCCAGATCGAAGACCGCGGGCACTCGAGGGGGGCGTGCAGCGGGCGTTGCAGGCGCCGCCACGTTCTCGACCGCGGGCGCGGGTGCCGGGACCTCGGGGGTCGCCTGCTCGTCCGCCGTCTCGGCCCTGGGGTCCGACGTTGCGGCGGGGTCGGCGGGGGCGTGTTCGGGCGCTCGACGCGGGACCACCGGCGCATCGAGCCCCGCTGGCGCCTGCGTCGGAGCCGGTAGCGGCGCCGGCATCGGGGGCGCGGCGGCCACAGCAGGCCCCGCGGGGTGCTGCTGTCCCTCGGTCACCTGGGTGATGATGCGGCGCTCCAGCACCTCGATGCGCGGGATGATGGCCGCTGCATCGGCATCGAGTGCTGGGCGAGCGAGCTTGGCGGCCACCAGTTCCAACTGCAGCCGTGGGTCGGCGCCGCCGTGTCTGATCCGCACTTGGGCGTCGGCCAGAAGATCGAGCGCGCGCACGACCTGGTTCGGTGTGAGCTGGTTGGCTTGCGCGGCAAGGCGCGCGAGCTCGTCGGACGCAAAGGCCCAGTCGTCCCGGGCGCCCGCGCCTTGTTGGAGCAGGCACACACAGCGCAATTGGGAGATGAGTCCGCGCATGAGTTGCTCGGGATCGCTACCGGAATCAAGGACGTCTTCGAGCAGCGAAAACGCACCCGCGGCGTCGCCGGTGGCGAGTAGGTCGACAAGTTCGAAGAGGGTTTCGCGGGCCACGGCGCCGAGTAGTTCGAGGACCGCGGCGAGCTCCACCCGACCGCCCGAATAGGCCACGATCTGCTCGAGGAGCCCAAGTGCATCGCGGTAGGAGCCGTCTGCGGCCCGCGCGAGCGTGTCGAGCGCGGTCTCGGTGGTCTCGATACCCTCGGCGCGTGCGACGCGCTCGAGGACGCGCACCAGCCCCGGTATCCCGGGCTTGCGCAACACGAAATGCTGCACGCGCGAGCGGATCGTCGGCAGGATGTCCCACGGGTGGGTGGTGCAGAGGATTACGACTAAGTGCGGCGGCGGCTCTTCGAGGGTCTTCAACAATGCGCTGGCGGCACCCTCTTGGATCTGGTGTGCCTCGTCCATGATCGTCACGCGATAACGCCCGACCACCGGTGCATATCGCACCGTCTCAAGCCAGTCGCGCATTTCGTCGATGCGACGCGCGCTCGAGGCCGCATCGACCTCGACGACGTCCAGCCAGTCGTCGTGGCCGGTGCGCAGGCACGAGTCACATTTCATGCAGGGGGTTGCCGTTGGCGCGGGGTAGGCCTGGCAATTCAGGCAGCGCGCCAGGATGCGTGCGGTGGTGGTCTTGCCGGTCCCCCGGGGGCCGGAGAACAAGTACCCGCGGGCCGGCCGCCCGGAGGTCAGGGCATTTGCCAAGGCCCGCGCGACGTGTTCCTGACCCACCATGTCCTCGAACGTGGCTGGGCGATACCGGTTATAGAGGCTCGCGCCGGATTCCTCGCTCACACAAACCTTTCCCGTAATTCCATCAGCGCCGGCGCCCCTGCCAGGCAGGGAGCGCTCGCGCTGAGGTGACCGTGCACCCGCCGTCGAAGATCGCCGCGAAAGCGGTAACCATGCCGCCAACTCCGGCGAGGTAACCCCACTGCGCGTGAGCGGTTCCGCTTAAGGCTGCTTCCTTCCGGACCTGACCTGGTTCGCGGTCGCCCACCGAATGGGACCTCACCATCAACATCGCATTGCACGGACCCGACCCTTTCGGACGTGCCCCTCGGGCGGGAATTGTGCCCCGCTGAAGCGGATTTCGGGTACAGGGCACCGCTAGCTCCCCGCCTAGCACGGTCACTTTACGAGGATAGAGGACCCCTGGACCGTCCGCGAGGGCTCCGGCGGAGTTCCTTACGCGTTCGGCCCTGCGGTCAACGCAAGCGGTGCGTCTTGGGCGGTGCGTATCGTGGAACCGAAATCCGGGAGGCGCCCGGACCCCCAATCTCCGGAGTGATGTCTATGGGCACCAATATTTCGGACGGTCCCGTGCCACCCGGCTCGGGTGAACCCGCTGCGCAGGGCTCGGGTCCGCTCGGCACTCCGCGCAATATCTTGGCTTGCATCGGGTTGACGATTATCACGCTCGGGATCTACGCCGTCGTCTGGGTCTGGAGGACCCATGAGGAGATCAAGCGGCGCAGCGGCAATGGCGTGGGCGGCTGGCTGGGGCTGGTCATCTACCTCGTAATCAGCCCGGTCACGCTCTTCTTGATCCCCCACGAGATCAAACAGATGTACACCCGTGAGGGTGAGACCTCACCGGTGGGCGTCTGGCTCGGACTGTGGAACCTGCTCCCGCTCATCGGCCAGATCGTCTGGTTCGTGAAGGTTCAGCGGGCGCTCAACCACTTCTGGGAGTCGCACGCAGCCGCGGGGTAAGCCGTGTGAACGGATTACTTGCGGCGGCGCAGGCGTGGCGTGACGCGATCGCCAGTTCTGCGCACCCCCGCCACGCCAAAAAACGCCGCGACCCCCCCGCCGATCATGGAGGTGGTCAACACCAAATACACGAAGACCGACACGCTCGCGCTCTGGTGGATCCCCGACATGATCGCCCACATCACCGCGCCCCAGACCGCGCCAATGCCGATGCCCGCAAGCACAATGCGAAAGCGATTTGGGGGCCGGGGAATGTTGGTGGGCTTTGCCATAGTGAAAGGACGCGTTTGTACCCTAACGCACTTTCCGGACGGGCCGAGCCCGCATGGCCGCGACGCGCATCGAGGCGCGGCACCGGGATACTGGTGCGTGATAGCGTCGGTCGTGCCCCTCCCAGACCCATCGCGGACGTACCGATCGCGAACCGGTTGTGCGCCCGCGCGCATGGTCGGCGTTCTCCGTTGGTGCACCTCACGACGGCAGGGCCGTCCGACTGCCGCTCGTCTGTGGCCGGTGAGGCCAACCCGCCCCTGCAATTTGGGTAATATGGGTTTCCGAAATCAGGGGGACCAAACGTTTGGTGTTCAGGGGCCCGATGTTCTCATCGCTACCGACGATCATGCGCGTGCGCGACATCCGTCTGAACGTGGTCGTTGGACGACGCTCGGGCGACGATGAGCTGCAGCCGTACGCGTCGGGTGGGATCAGGATCGTCACGACCTCGGCGAGCGCCTGGTGAGCAGACGTTGGCGCGCTGCCGTGCTCGTGGTGGCAGCCCTGGGTCTCGGCGTCACGCTCGCCGGATGCGGTGCATCGGGCTCGGCGAACTCGATCACGCTCTACAGCGGCCAGCACGTGCAGACGACCCAGTCACTGGTCGCGGCGTTCAAGAAGGCGACGGGGATTCAGGTCAACGTGCGCAGCGATGGCGAGAACACTCTTGCCGACCAGATCGTGACCGAGGGGTCCAACTCACCCGCTGACGTCATCTTCGCCGAGAACTCTCCGTCGCTTGAGTTTCTGGAGGGCCGCGGCATGCTCGGTCCGGTGACGCCGTCGACATTGGCGCAGGTCCCGTCTCAGTACAACTCACCCAAGGGCGATTGGGTCGGGGTATCGACGCGGGTCAGCGTGATCATCTACAACCCGAGCCGGATCGCCGCCAGTCAGCTGCCGACGACGGTCTTGCAGCTCGCGGATCCGCGGTACACGGGCAAGATCGCCATCGCGGCCGCGGAGACCGACTTCCAGCCGATCATCACTTCGGTCGCCCACACCTACGGCCGGGCCGCGGCCGTTGCGTGGCTCAAAGGAATCGCCTCCAATGCGGGCAGTCGCGCCTACCCCAACAACGAGACCGTCGCGAACGAGGTCAACCGCGGCAGCGTCGCATTCGGGGTTATCGACCAGTACTACTGGTATCGGATGCAGGCCGAGATCGGCAAATCCAAGATGCATTCACAACTCGCCTACTTTGCGCCTCACGACCCCGGCTACGTCATCGATGTGTCCGGAGCTGCGGTGCTCAAATCCAGCGGTCACGCGGCCAACGCCAAACGGTTCCTGGCGTTCTTGGTGTCCCGGCAGGGCCAACAGATCATCGCCCACTCAACGAGCTTTGAGTACCCGATCGCCCCTGGGGTGACGACCGCCCAGCCCGAGACGCCGTTCAGCCAGCTTCAGCCCAACCCGATCTCGATCGCCGAGCTTGGCGACGGGTCGAACGCCATCGAGCTGCTCAAACAGGCCGGGTTGCTGTGATCCTCCAACTCCCCACGTGCAGACGGATTCTCGGCGACGCGCCATGGCGAGCGTAGCCTCCGCCCCGACCACCGGGCCGCGGTCGCATCCGGCGGGATCTGCGATCGTCGCCGCGCGCCGCAAGGCCCCGTCGTGGATCCTCCTTGGCATCAGTTGTGCGGTCGCGCTCGTCCTGGCGGCGCCCCTCGTGTTCCTGCTGCTCGAGGCCCGCGGCGCGGGAGCCGGGACCGTAGCGTCACTGATTTGGCGGCCGCTGACCAAGACCCTGCTGTGGAACACCGTCAGACTGACGGTCGTAGTGACGCTGCTGTGCGCGATCATCGGCACCGTCGCTGCATGGTTCGTGGAATGCACCGATTTGCCGTTTCGTCGCGTCTGGGCGGTGCTCGTGGTGATCCCGTTCGCGATCCCCGACTTCGTCGTGAGCTTTGGATGGTCATCGCTGAGCACCTGGGTGCAAGGCTTTCGCGGTGCGGTGCTGGTGATGACCCTCGCCGTGTATCCCTTGGTGTATCTGCCGGTCGCGGCCAGTTTCCGCAGCGCCGACCCGGGCCAGGAAGAGGCCGCGCGGAGCCTCGGGCTCGGCAGGATCCAGACCTTCGTGCGCGTGACGCTCCGGCAGGCCCAGGGTGCGATCCTCGGCGGATGTCTGTTGGTGACGCTGGTCATCCTGGCTGAGTACGGCGCCTTTGAGATCCTGGGGTACCAGACCTTCACCACCGAAATCTTCACCGAGCTGCAGGTGTCGTTCAGCGTGGCGACAGCGTGTGCCCTGTCGCTGGTGCTGGTGGTCCTTGGCATCTTCGTGCTCGGCGGCGACCTGCTGGTACGGGGTACGGGGCGTGTCGTGCGCACGGGGGCGTTCGCTCAGCGGGCCAACCGGCGACACGCGCTGGGTCACGCCAGGCTCCCGGTGCTGTTGGCATTTGTCGCATTGGTGGGTCTCGCCTTGGGGGTGCCGATCGGCTCCAGCATCTACTGGATGTTCCAGGGCGGAGCCGCGTCGATCAGCGGTGTCTCGATCCTGAGCGCGGGCTGGCACACGGCCATCTACAGCGGCTCGACTGCAGCGCTCGCGACGCTCATGGCGCTTCCGGTTGCGCTCTTGGCCGTCCGCCACGACAGTCGCGCCGCGCGGCTCTTGGAGCGCAGCACGTATCTGGTGCTGGCGATGCCGGGTCTGGTGATCGCGTTGGCGCTCAGTTACTTCGCGGAACGGTACGCCGGTGGCTTCGGCTATCAAACCGCGTCGCTACTGGTCGTGGCCTACTCGATCCTGTTTTTTCCGCTGGCCCTCGTCGGTGTACGGACATCGGTGGCGTACGCGCCGGTGGGCTTGGAAGAGGCGGCGCAGTCGCTGGGGGCACGGCGTCTGGCGGTCTTCCGGAGGGTCACCCTGCCCCTTGTCGGTCCCGGCCTCGCCGCCGCCTTTTGTCTGGTGTTCCTCGCGGGCCTGACGGAACTGACCGCGACGCTCGTGCTGGTGCCGACCGGCGTCCAGACTCTTTCGACTCAGTTCTGGGCGTACCAACAGAACTATTCCTACGGACAGGCCGCGCCATTCGCGCTGGTGATCATCGCGGTCGCTGCCGTTCCGAGCTACGTGATTGCACGGTACTTTGATCGACTGCCGGCACACGCCAGGAGGTCGACGTGACCAATCCCCCTGCCGATCTGGTCATCACCGACCTCCATAAATCGTTCGGTACGCACCCCGTGTTGCGTGGGGTCGGTCTCGAGGTGCCGGCGGGGACGTTCGCGGCGGTCGTCGGGCAATCCGGGAGTGGCAAGACGACCCTGTTGCGCATTCTGGCGGGCTTTGAGCGGCCGGACCGCGGTTCGGTCACGATGGGTGGGGTCCCGCTGGATGACGCGAACACCCACGTGCGGGCCGAGATGCGCCATATCGGCTACGTCTCACAAGAGGGGAGCTTGTTCCCGCACCTCAGCGTCGAGGCCAACGTCGCATTCGGCCTGTCGCGTCGGGAGCGTCGCGGGAGCCGGGTGCGCGATCTGTTGGAGACCGTCGGACTCTCGGGGCTCGGCCATCGCTTCCCCCATCAGCTCTCCGGGGGTCAGCAGCAGCGTGTTGCGCTCGCTCGTGCGCTCGCCGTGCAACCGCGACTCATCCTTCTCGACGAGCCTTTCGCTGCGCTTGATGCCACGCTTCGGACAAGCGTCCGTAATGACGTCCACGCGATTCTCCGCCACGCCGGAACAACCGCCATTCTGGTGACCCACGACCAGGACGAGGCCCTGTCGATCGCCGATCTCGTCGCCGTGATTCGCGATGGCGGGATTGCGCAGGTCGACTCCCCCCAGCACCTCTACACGCACCCCGCCGACGTCGATCTCGCGGGTTTCATCGGCGAGGCGAATGTCGTTGAGGGCATCGCGCGCGGTGATCGGGTCGAGACGCCTTTGGGGTTGCTCGAGGTCCGCGGGGGACTTGACGCCCCGGTCGGTCAAGCGATGACCGTGCTGGTGCGGCCCGAGCAGGTCTGGGTCTTCCCATATGAGGATGGGCCGGGGATTTCGGGCCGGGTCGTGAGCGCGGGCTTTCACGGTCATGATTCGGTCATCGGTATTGCCATCGAATCGGACGCGGTTTCGCAGCCCATTACCTCGCGGGTCCTCGGCGCGCTTGCGCTCGCCATGGGATCACCGGTCCGGATCAACGTTCGTGGCCCAGTCAACGCATGGCCTAAGGACTCTGAGGTTGTGACCGTCAACGATCACGCCGTCGAACGTCACGGGTAAGACGCGCGACGGCCGCGTCCGGGTGGACCGTTGGCTGCGGACGCGTCGTGCCCGAGCCGTCCTGGTGATTGCGTATCGGCCCCTACGCGGGGTCGACCAGTTGGCCGCAGTCGGTGAGGTCATAGCCACCCAAGCGGGCCAGACGTTGGGTGAACGCGCCCGTGGCGAGCACCTCCCCAAGTGCCGCGATGCCGGAGTGATCGCGCCAGCGCGCCGCGACCCAGATCTCGACCGTGTGGTCTTCGAGCGGGAGGAATGACAGGTCGAACGCATGGGCTGCAGACGCGGTCGTGACTGCGACGCCGTTAATCGTGGCAGCGATACGTGCGGCGTCGAGGTGTCCCGTCGCGGAGGGCCCGCAGGCGACGGGCTCGATTCCTGCGGCCACCCGGGCGCGCTCGAATGCTTGTTGGCTGGCAGCAGCGGGGTCGCGCCCCACAATGGTTGCCTTGCCGCGCAGGACCGCCTCGAATGAGTGGCCGCCAAGCTTCGGCGGCACGCCCAATCCGACTTGCCAGCGCGCGAGGTGCCACCGAATTACCGGGACGGTCGGTGCGGGAAGGCGGTGCGGGACACCATGCACTATGGCCGCGTGTACGCCGCCCTGCTGCAGCGCGCGCAGGGCGGTGCCGGTCGGGGCGGAGATCGCGAGCAGGCGTCTCGGCCCCGTCCCGTCAAGCAGCGTCTCGGCAAGTCCGATTGCGGGGTCGCACCCCGCGATCACGGTGCCCGCCGGGCTGGCGCCCGCGAACAGTCGCAGGCCGTCGGAGTCACATGTTCCGTCTGGGGTCGCCCAGCCTGCGCCGGAGACTCCGTGATCGGGCAGCTCGGCGACGACGAGTCGTTCACCGACGCGACCCACACGGACGGCCACCCCGTCGCGGAGAGGCCCACCAAGCGCGGCAACGACATGAGGTTGCCGATCGGCGAAGAGCTCCTCGACGGTCGTCGCGAGGGCTCGCGCCAGCCCGAGTGCTGCCTCGACCGCCGGGACATTACGGCCGGTCTCGACCGCGGCAACGAGCTGGCGGCTCACACCCGCCCGGACAGCGAGCTCGGCCTGTGTCAGTCCGCATTCCAGTCGACGCTCGCGCAGAGAAGAGGCAAT
>JADGPH010000239.1 GCA_017882555.1 Thermoleophilia bacterium | reverse complement strand
GATCCGCCTCTAGGGGGCGACATGAACGACGATGATGATTTCGGACCGTTCTCATTCGCGTTTGGCGACGGGGCGGCCGAAGAGTTCAAAGAGCGCCTGAAGGAACTCATGCGGGCCCAAAAAGAGGCCTTCGACGAGTTGCAGGCCGAGGGCGGCGGCCAGGTGGCACCGGTGGATCGCTGGCAGATCGTCAGCCGTGCGGTCGATCTGGCGGCGGCCGGCATGCGGACGCTGGAACCGCGGGCGACCCCCGACGACGCGGCAGACGCGATGGGATTGTTGTTCGCACGAGCGCTGGCGGCGCTGCAAGGCGCAATCACGCCAACGCCCTGACGAATTCCGGAGCGGGGTTTGGGGTACCGGCCGATGCTCGGGGTCCGTTGCCGCGGATCGACCGAATCTGCGCGACGCCGCGTCCGGTTCTGCGTGGTGATGGCACCGTGTTCGCTGGGCGGGGATACGTTGCCGACCGTTGGCTGACCCGGCTGCTGGGACTGCTGGGTACCCGGCGTCTCGCGCCCGACGAGCTGTTGTGGATCCCGCGCTGCGGGCGTGTGCACACGTGGGGGATGGGGATGCCGATCTCGTGTGCCTTCCTCGATGCCGATGGGGTCGTCGAGCGCGTTGTCGACCCCGTGCCCGCGTGGCGCGTCGTCGGCGCTGGCGGGGCTCGGATCGTGGTGGAAGGGCCCGTCGGGATGTGTCGGGCGCTCCGCGTCGGGGAGCGGCTGAGCCGCCAGCGCTAGTCCTCGGGCGTGTCGTCGCGCTGCGGCGCGAGCGGATCGCGGACGACCTCGAGGTGGGCGGTGATGCCGTCCGGCGTGGCCTCAATCCAGGCCCAGTGCGGCTGCCAGTCGGGGCCACGGCTCTCACCGACCGCGCCTGGATTGATCACGGTCCCGTTGCGGACCGAGCGCGCCATGGCCTCGTGGGTATGTCCGACAACGAGGACGTCGGCGTCAAAGGCGCGTAACTGACGCTCAAGCTCGCGGTCTGTGGTGTCGGCGCTGATCGCGGGCGATAGCGTTTCGGGGTGGCCGTGGGTCATCACGACCCGGGCACCCTCGAAGGTCACCCGTACGACGAGCGGAAGCGATTTGAGCCATGCGAGGTCTTCCTGGTCGAGGCGCCGGTAGCTCCACGATCGCGAACCGGTCCGACTGGATGCCGGATGCTCGGGAGGGCGCGGGTGGCCCGCGGCGACCTTCTGATCGGTGTTGCCTACGACCGTCGGCCATCCGAGTGCGCGCAATTGAGCGATGCAGCGACCGGGATCGGGGCCGCGCATGACGACATCTCCCGTGCACAGACCGTCGGTGATCCCGAGGCCGCGCACGGCGCCGAGCACCGCCGTCAGCGCGCTAAAGCGGCCGTGAATGTCTCCAATCAGCGCAAGCGCCGGGTAGCGCGAACTCACGAGGGCAGCTCTAGTGCAGTCCGAGTGTGGTCTCAAGCCGCTGTCGAAACCGTTCGTGCTTGAGCCTGCGCCACTCGGTCGTGAACTGGTTGTAGAGCACTATGCGCTGGGCGCGGCGCATCGCGATCAACGTGTGGATGCCCGGGCGCTCGTCGGCCCGGCGGGCCGCGTCGAGGCGGCTCCGAAACCGCTCCAACGCAATCGTCTCGTCCGCGGGCTGTCGGCCGCGTCGAGCGTTCGAGAGCATGCGTTCGACGCTCACCGCTTCCTGACCTTCCAGCCACGACAGATGGGCTTCCAACATCGGGACCTGAACGTCGCAGTCGTGGATGTCGCCCAGCAGATCCTGCATGATCTTGACCTGTTCGAGGAATGGATCCAGATCGCCAGAAAACGCGGTCCCGAAGATCTCCAGCAGATAGCGCAAACGCTTGAATGCGATACGCATGTCATGCAATTGCGTGATGTTCGCGGGATCCGCGACCAGTCCGTCGTACTGGTAGACCTCATCGATCCGGGTGGCGAGGATGCGCCGTGCGTTCGGGCGCATGCGCCGCGAGGGGTCGATTCCTGTGACGGGACGTGGCTTTGCCATCAGTTGGCCTCTGGTGGTGCGGGCCGCAGACGGGAGACCGTGATGCCGGTGTGTTTGGTCACCCATGCCTCGAATTTCTCGGCATACCCCTCGTCGTCGAGGCGGGCGAACAGTGCGCGGATGCGGGCATCCTCGGCGCGACGCTGCTCTTCGTAGCGGTCGATCAACCCCTCGATCCCCGGTCGGTCGAGCAGCTCGAGATCCGGAATCAGGTCCGTGAGGTGCTCGATTGCCACGTCCAGGTCGCGGGCGTCGCCCAAGGTGTCGGTGATCCCTTTGACCTCGCGCAAATACCGGCGAAATGATGACGCGGGGAAGACGTCGGCAAAGGCATCCATCGCGGCTCGCAGGCGGCGGGACGAGACGCGCATCGCATGCAAGTCCTCGATGTCGCCGCCTGTCAGAGTCCCATCGCGGGAGCTCATCATCTCGCGCCAGCGGGTCAAGATGATGCGACCGGCCGCCGTGCGAAAACCGGCGTCGGGAGAGAGTCCGTTGACCTCCCAGGCGCGTGCCATTAGGCGCGCGTGGTCGCCTGGCGGAGACGGACGGCGTTGCGCACGGCGGCGCGGAGCGCCGGAGCCCCTGCGGTCATCGCCCAATCGATGTCGAGTTCGCGGCCCAGGTCGATCAGCACACGCACGAGCGCGTCGGTATCGATGCCCTTCCCGGTGACATCCTCAACGTGGCCGAGCCACTTGGCCTGTTGCTTAGAGACACGCACGCTGATCTTACGGTTGGCGTCTTTGCGGCTCGTGGACAGGGCGTCCGGTGGCAGCGCGACAAAGTGGGCGGAACCGGCAAGCCCCGCGTCCGCGAGAAAGGTCTGGTAGCTAACTTCGCTCATCGTGCCCCCGATCTGCGAGATGCTCGGAGCGACGACGATCCTCGGCGAGGTCTCGGATTGTGTCGGCGCCGATTTGGTCTTCGGAGCGTGCTGCCCCGACGAACAGTGCATTGGCGCACAACAGGTTTACCAAGCGTGGAGTACCACCGGTCTCCTCGTGTACGGCCGCCGTGGCGCGGCGGGTGAACAGGCGCCGAGGCGATCCCGCAACGCGCGAGCGGTGGCCGATATACCCCTCGACCTCCTCGGCGTTCATGGGCTGAAGGTGAAACCGCACGACCACTCGTTGTGCGACCTGCGGATAGCGCCCGATGTGGGTACTGAGCTCCGGCTGGCCGAGCAGCACCGTCGGTGCGGATCCGCCAGAGCCAGGGTTGGTGAGCATCCGCACCTCGTCAAGGGCACGTGCGTCGAGCCGCTGCGCTTCGTCGATGGCAAGGACGACTCGCTGCCCGTGTGCGGCCGCATCTGCCAGCTGTTCGCGTACCAGCCCCGAAAGACGCGCCGCCGAGCCGCCCGCCACAGGACCGCCGGCCGCTTCCAGAAGCGCGCCGAGCAGCGCGGCACTGGTACGTGGTGGGTTGGGGACCGCGACGATGCGGTAGCCACCGCCGGAGAGCATGCCACGCAGCGTTTCGGCGAGCATCGTTTTGCCGCATCCGATCTCGCCGGTAATCAGGACGAGGCCCCCCAGCTGTGTCAGGCCGAACAGCATCCGGGCGAGGGCTTCTCGATGGTCAGAGCGTTCGTAGGCAAAACGGGGATCGGGCTCGATCAAGAACGGCGGCTCAGCGAGGCCCCAGTGCCGGAGATAGTCGCGACCGGTGGTACTCACAGAGTCGCCTCCAACACGAGTCCTTCACGCAATCCCGCAGTTGAGACATCGAGCGCGTCGAGGGCGAAGGCACGACGCAAGCCGTCCAGCGCCGCTGCGCCTGCGAAGCACAGCCGCAGGCGGGCCGGCTCAAGCCCGGTGGGCTCGGCAAGGTCGTTGGCAGGGTGCCCGGTAAGAAGTTCGGCGGCGCGCGACAGGGCGGCCTCGTCGAGATGGGCCGTTCCTGCGAGACGCGAGAGTGCTGCGGCGGAGCCGCCGGTCACCAACATGGCTCGGGCGGGATGTTCGGTGGCAATTGGTGCGATGTCGGCCAGAACGGCGTCGGTGATCGCTGCTCGGGTCTCGGGCGTCGGCGGATCGGTGGTCACATAGCGCTCAGTGAGCTTGCGCACTCCGATCGGCAAGGACGTTGCCCAGGTCAGCCTGCCCGCGACTCCACCCATGAGCTCGAGCGATCCACCGCCAAGATCCGCCGCCACGAGCGGGTCCGACGCCCCGTCGGCGACAAGTCCCGCAAATGCGAGCTCGGCCTCACGTTCGCCTGAGAGAACGTGGGCGGTGACGCCCGTCGCCGCAGCAATGCGTGACAGGAGTTCGGGCGCGTTGGTTGCGTCGCGACCGACTGCTGTGCACGCGATTGCGATGCGTTCGGCTCCCAGTGCCCGCGCCTCGACGGCCATCGTCGCAACGATCTGTTCGACCAGCTCAAGCCCGGCCTCGGTAATCCGGCCGGTCTGTTCGAGTCCGGTGCCGAGTGCGGTCATCACCCCGCCGGTCGCCAGCGGGGTGATACGTCCTGATTCGACCCGAGCGACCAGCAGTCGTGTGGTGTTCGTACCAACGTCGATCGCTGCCGCGATCACTGGCGAGATGTTGCAATTCGGTGAACACACACTCCTTGGACCGTAGCGCATCGCAGTGATCCGATGACCGCCGGTCACAATGTGTTTCAGCTACGTGTTGCTCGTACGATGGGGCGGGAGTCAGGCAGCGCGGCGCATGGGTATGGGTGTCGGAGCGGTGGGCCGCATTGCGGCTCGCTGGCGGATCCGTTGCTGACGCTGCCGTTGGATGTGGCGGGCCCGTGTTGCCGCGGTCAGGGCGGTCACAGCGGCGGCGCCGGCGAGGAGGAGTTCGGTGTCGACGATGCCTGCGCTTCCTTGGGCCGAGGCGACGCTGGCCAGCAGGAACCCGGGCGTCATACCCGCGGCAAAGAGCGCGAGCGTGGCCGAGAGCGGAGGACGGGTCCGCCGGGCCTTCCCAACAATGCTCAGTTGCGATGCGACCGGCCGATGGGGCAGGTGGGTGGTCTGCAGAGTTGTAGTCATACCCGAACATTAGTTCGCCCGTCGGACGGAACACCTGTTCGGGTTGAATTGGCCTCGATCGCGCGAGCGGCGCCGGTGGGGACCAAGTTGCCGTTCTTGGGGCAAAAAGCGTTGTTATGTGGGGAGATGTGGGGTACGGTGGGGCACATGCAACGCCGGTTGCTCACAGGGACCCACGAATGCAGCCTCGACAACCGTTTTCGGTTGGCGATTCCGGCTCGACTGCGCGAACCGTTTATCGGCGGAGCGGTGGTCGGCTGGTGGATCGACGAATGCCTGATCGTGGTGCCACGGGGAGACTGGGCCGGATTGATCGAGCGCACGTTTGGTGCCATGAGCGTCCTCGACGACGAGGGCCGTGAACTGAGCCGGTTTCTGTCCGCGGGAGCCTTCGAGCAAGACCTCGATCGCCAGGGACGGATTCTTCTGCCGGCTGAACTGCGTGAACACGCAGGCCTCGAATCCCGCGTGAAGGTTGTTGGTGCCGGTGAATACCTGGAGGTCTGGGATGGCGACCGTCTCTCGGATCGGTTCGCAGCACTCCGTCGAGAGGGGGTGTCGGCCCGTGCCAAGCGTCTTGCCGATCGCGTTGGGTAACCCTGTAGTCGCTCACGAGCCGGTCCTCGCCGACGAGGTCCTGGACCTGCTGCGTCCGCAGGCCGGCCAGGTCGTCGTCGATTGCACGTTCGGCGCCGGCGGTCACGCGCGGCGCATTGCCGAAGAACTGGGTCCGCAGGGGCTCTTCGTCGCGATCGATCAAGACCCCGATGTGCGGCCGTACTTCGAGGCGTTCGCTGCGAGCGCGTCGTGTGAGACGCGCTTTGAGCGTCGCAACTTTGCGGAGGCACTCGATGAACTGGTTGAGGAAGGACTTCGCGCCGATGCAATCCTGATGGATCTCGGGATCTCGTCGATGCAGGTCGACCGCCCGGAGCGCGGGTTCTCGTATGCCCGGCAGGCCCCGCTAGATATGCGCATGGACCCTGGCCAGCCCGTCTCCGCCGCGACCTTGGTTGCGGAATCCACTGAAGCGGACCTTGCGCGTTGGTTCCGCGAATACGGCGAAGAGCGATATGCACGCCAGATTGCTCGGGCGATTGTCCGTCGTCGCGATGTGGATCCCATCACGACCACCGCTGATCTGGTCGAGGTTGTCCGGTCTGCGATCCCCGCCGCCGCCCTGTTTGCCGGTGGTCACCCCGCCAAGCGTGTCTTCCAGGCGCTGCGGATCGTCGTCAACGCCGAGCTCGAGCTCCTTCCGCATGCCTTGGAATCCGCTTTCGATCTACTTGCGGTCAACGGTGTCCTGGCTGTCATCAGTTTCCACTCCCTCGAAGATCGCACCGTCAAGCGGTTCATGCGCGCTCGCTCGCAGGGCTGTATCTGCCCTCCCGGCATGCCGGTCTGTGGCTGTGGTCGACACCCCGAGGGCAAACTGCTCAATGGTCGCGCGGTGATGCCAAGCGCTCCCGAGCTGCATCGCAATCCACGTTCTCGTTCTGCCCGGTTGCGGGCTGTTCGCAAGTTGGAAGCGGAATGAGCACTCGCGCACGCGCTGCAGCGCCGGCTGGTCGACGCGCTGCGACGGCGCCTGCGCGTGCTCGTCCGCTCGAGCAGCCACGCCCGACCCGTCGTCCGTCGTCGCGCACCGCCGCACAGCCGAAACGCCACGTACGCGTGCTTGTGCGCTGGATGTGGGTCCCGGCGCTCGCGGTCATGCTCGGCGGGATCATCTGGATCAACGCGGCGACGCTGCGCTTGTCGACGCGGTCGAGCCTCACGATCCAACGCGCCAACGAAGCGCAGTCGGAGATCATCAATCTCAACGCCGCGCTGCAGCAAGAGGACGCGCAGGTCCGAATTGCGGCCACGCGGATGCTCGGCATGAAACAAGAGACCTCGGCGCAGGTGACCATCCTGCGCGCGGTCCTCCCAACTCGGTAGGTCGGTGGATCGCCGCCCGACTTCGCGTTCACGTCGCCCTGGGACGGGTGCCTCTCGACAGCGGCAGCGGCCTCCATCACGAGGTCGAACGGCGCGCTCCCAACGAACGCCGCCTCTCTCGCGGCGTGCGGGCTCCCGTCGTATTCGGCTGCTCGCTGCAACGGCGGTTGTCGGCGTGTTGTTGATGGTGCTCCGCGCTGGGTGGCTCGGAATCGTGAGCTCGGGCACGCTGTCCGCGATTGCCGCCGGGCAGCAGCAGATGACCATTCCGCTTCCGGGGCAACGCGGCGCCATCGTGGATCGCAACGGCTACGAGCTTGCGTTCGATCGTCTGAGTGACACCGTGATCGCTACGCCGTACCTCGTTACGAATGCCCACCAGGCGGCGGCGCAACTCGCGCCGATCGTCCGGATGTCCGAGAATGCCGTGCTGGCGAAGCTCATCGTGCAGGGTGGCTACTCGATCGTGGCGCAGGGCTTGAGCCAATCTGCCGGTAGCGCGATTCGGAATCTCGGTCTTAGCGGGATCAGTGTTCAGGACTCGTTTAGCCGCGACCTTCCGGGCAGCACTATCGGGGCGCAGGTGGTCGGGTTGACCGGCGCCAACGGGGGCATTTCCGGGCTCGAAGAGCAATACAACTCGACCTTGGTCGGGAAGCCCGGTGTCTTGGTGGAGAACCAGAGTCCACAAGGCAAAGTGCTCAGCACGGTCAAGAACGTCGTCGCCCAACCTGGCCGGACCGTCCAACTGACCATCGACTCCCAGATTCAGTCGAACCTCGAATCAATCCTGGCCGCAGCCCGTGCCCAGTTCAAAGCCAAGGCCGTCAGCGGGCTCGTGATGCAGCCCCAAACAGGTGCAATTCTCGCGATGGCGACCTCGCCGGGGTACAACCCCAACGATCGCGTCAGCTTCGATCCATCGTTGGCACGCGTCCGATCGATCACCGACGCGTTTGAGCCGGGATCGATCTTCAAGATCGTGACGATGTCCGCCGCGATTCAGGAAGGCCTAGTGACCCCGAACACCAGGATGGTCGTGCCCGGGGTGCTGCGCATCTACGATAGGACCCTCCATGATGCCGAATTGCACCGGACCGCGATCTGGTCGGTGTCGCAGATCTTGGAGCGCTCAAGCAACATCGGTACCGTCGAGGTTGCCCAGCAACTCGGCGGTCCCTCACTGACGAATTGGATTGCCAAGTTTGGATTTGGCCGACCGACCGGAATCGACTTTCCCGGCGAGGCCACAGGTTTCTTTCCTGAATATGGCGGGCCGCAATGGTCCGGGGTCTCGATCGGCAACGTGCCAATCGGCCAGGGCCTGTCCACCACGCAGGTGCAGCTTGCCCGTGCGTACGCCGTGATTGCCAACAGGGGTCGACTCGTGACGCCGCATCTGGTGGCGAGCATCGCTGGCCATCCGGTCGCTTACCCGAACGGGACACGGATCATCTCCTCCCAGACTGCGCTCGAGGTCGATTCCATGCTGCGCAAGGTGGTGTCGTCTCAAGGTACCGGTGATGCGGCGAGGGTGACGGGATACTCGGTCGCGGGAAAGACCGGTACCGCCCAATTGGTCGGTACGAACGGCCAGTACAGCAGCTCGCAGTTCATGTCCTCGTTTGCCGGCTACGTCCCGGCGAACAACCCGAAGTTGGTCGTCGCCGTGACCGTGGATGAGCCTGGCGTCGGGACATTCGGTGGCACGGTGGCGGCGCCTGCCTTCAGCAAGATCGCGTCGATGGCATTGGTTCGTCTCGGCATCCCGCCGGGGTGAGTGGGCGTTCGGAACCCAGGCGTCGGGAATGCGCATGACACTCGAGCGGTTGATGGAGGTGGTGTCGGGCGCCGGCTTGGTTCGCGCCGTCCAGCTCCCAGACGGTCCCGTTATCGTCGACCATGTCGCGGCCCGCGCCGATCAGTGTGGGCCGGGCGCGGTGTTCGTGTGCATCCCCGGGGTTGCGGTCGACGGCCACGATTTCGCTCCCCAGGCAGCGGCTCACGGGGCGAGCGCCCTCATCGTCGAACGCGAGGTCCCGGTCGCTGCGCCGCAGTTGGTGGTCAAGGACGCACGCGTGGCGGTGGCGTTGGCCGCCGCGGCGTTGGAGGGCAACCCCGCGCATGTCGTGCGAACGGTCGGGGTGACCGGGACCAACGGTAAGACCACCTGCGCATACCTGCTGCGCGCGGTGCTGGGGGCCTCGGACGTCTCCGCCGGCCTGCTGAGCACGGTCGAGGTGATCATCGGCAATCGGTCGGAGCCGCCGACCCACACCACCCCCGATCCGGTCACGCTGCAGCATCTACTCGCCCGGATGCGGGATGCGGGGGATCGGGCATGTGCGATGG
>JADGPH010000238.1 GCA_017882555.1 Thermoleophilia bacterium | reverse complement strand
GCTGACGGTAGTTGTAGACGTCGGCCACGGCGGCTGCGGGGAAGCGGCCACGGACTACCGATACGAGTTTGGCAGCCGCGACTGAGGTCCCACCCATCTCAAAGAAGTCGTTGTCAAGGGCCGTTGGGGTGACGCCGATCTGATCGGCCCAACGATCGGCAAGCCATGCCGCGGTCCCGGAAAGCCCAGGGGCCCCAGCTGGAACCGAGGTGCTCGACCCCTCAGCCATGGCGGCACGTGAGGGCGGCGGAGGCCACGGCAGCGCATTTCGCGACAGCTTGCCCGAGCTCGCGATCGGCAGCGCATCGAGCACCACGATCAGCGGCACGACGCCCTGCGGGAGACGCTCGGAGACCCGTGCGCGCACACGGGACGGATCCACATCGCCTGTCACGTAGCCAACCAGCACGGCGTTGCCACCCTCGGTCTTGCGGACGGCCGCAGCAGCACCGGTCACGCCCTCGACGGCACGCAGATGGGTTTCAATCTCTCCCAGCTCAATCCGCCGCCCCGCGACCTTGACCTGGTCGTCGCGACGACCGACGAACTCGTAGCCGTCGATCCACTCGCGCACGATGTCGCCAGTTCGGTACGCCCGCTCCCAACCAATCGAGTCCAACGGACCGAACCGTTCGTCGTCGAGGACCGGGTCGAGGTACCGACCGAGTCCGACGCCGCCGATCACGAGTTCGCCGGGCTGCCCCAAAGGAGCCGGCTCGCCGCGCTCGTCGATGACGACGACCTGCCAACCATCGAGCGGGCACCCGATCAGAATCGGCGCACCCGAATGGATGCGGCCCGCCGTTGTCACAACCGTCGCCTCTGTTGGTCCATAGGTGTTCCATACCTCCCGGTTGGCGGCAAGTCTCCAGCCCAGTTCCGCGGGACACGCCTCACCGCCCAGGATCAGCAAGCGCACACCGACGATCATCTCGTCATCCCACATGGTGGCCAGCGTCGGCACCGTGGATACGACGGTCACCGCGCGTTCGGCCAGCCATGGACCGAGATCAGCGCCCGATCGCACGATCGCACGCGGCGCCGGCACCAACGCGGCGCCGTTGCGCCATGCCAGCCACATCTCCTCGCAGCTTGCATCGAACCCGACCGACAGCCCCGCAAGTACTCGATCCTGCTCGGTCACGGTCCATAAGAGCGCTTCGGCATCGACGAATGCCGCGGCGGATCGATGGCTGACCGCGACGCCTTTCGGTGCCCCCGTCGAGCCCGAGGTGAAGATGACCCAGGCGTCGTCGTCCGGCGTCAACGCCCGCCGTGCCCCACCTGCGGGCATGAGCTCGGCGATACGAAGTCCGTCCTCGATGACCGCGCAAACGCGTGCCGCACTCCAGATCACGTCGGCGCGTGCGGGCGGATCATCGGCATCTACAGGAACATAGGCAGCGCCCGACGCCAGGACCGCAAGGATCGCGGTGTAGAGCTCGGTCGTACCGCTCGAGACGTGGATACCGACACGGTCCCCGGGTCCAACACCGATCCGCGCGAGATGACCGGCCAACTCGTGGACCTGACACGACAACTCCGCATAACTCAGACGCGCGTTGGCAGCATCCAGCGCCGTACGGTCGGCGCAACGCGCCACGGTCTCGTCGAATACGTCGAGAAGGGTGCGTCCCGAGAGCGAGACCGGTCGCGACGTGAACGATTGGGACCCGCCACCCACGCCGACCAGACGACGGGGTATCCGCGGGACGATCCCACCCGATGCCGTGCTCATGCCTGCACTCCAAGCAGCGCCGAAACGGGCGTGCGAGCCACGTCGGGGCCTGAGACGCACATGCCTCGGCGGGAGAGCCCCGGCACACCCAGAGCGGTCACATCAAATCGACTGCGGTGCATTGTCGCCATGCTGGGCTTCCTTGTCGGAGTCGGGTAGCAAGGCCGACGGTACGGACGTGGGGTAAGCGCGCGGCGAGGCAAGGTAAGTATTTGACGAGGCCGTCCGCGGCGGGGTGTCATGAGGCAGCGGAGTGGTCAACCTCGGACGCATATCCCCACGCCAAGTTGCACACTCGCGCCGATGGCACGGAACTACGACACGAAGGCGCTCTGAGGCAGTCGGACAGAGCGGCCCGGCGGCGCGCAACGAGAACACCTGCGCTGAGCAGACGTGGACGAGCCCACGGGACGCCGTGGGACCTCGGCCGCTACCCCGAACATGCGGCGCGTACGATGGCAGCCCGGCGTTGCCTACTGCAAAGAGTAAGCGATGAGTTCATTTGTTGTTGACGACATGAACACCAAGAAGTCATCCCGCACGTTCACGGATGGAAGTGAACGCTGGGTCGTTGTCCTCGCGTCAGCTTGCATCGGCAAGGGGATCTACAAGCCAGGATGGAGGTGGTCGGAACATGCAGGACCCGAATCCGCCCGGCCATCGATGTCCCATATCGGATACGTCGAATCCGGCAGGATGATGATTAGGAGCTCTGATGGCGTGGAGTTCGAAGTGGGCCCAGGATCAGCCTTCGAGGTTGGGCCCAATCATGATGCTTGGGTCATCGGCAATGAGCCCTGCGTGGCATTGGACTTTGAGCGGGTTCACCCCCGAAGTTCCTAGAGAATCCGCCCCAAGTTGAAGTGAGGTCCCTCGAGGACGGCCCTCACGTTGCGCCGAAGGGCGCAGACGCGTCGGAGGGTGTAGCTCCCGGGTGCCCCAATCACCTCGACCGAGAACCGATCGAGGTCCGCACGCACCGCCGCCGGTTGATGGGCTGGAATACGCCGCGCAAATCGCTCGAGAACTGGACACGGACTGGGCTGGGCGTGCGCGTGTCGCACGCGAGGGACGGGACCCTGAAGGCGACCCCAACCCCACGTGAAGGCGGGCTTCGGCAGTCGAGATGCCAAAATCGGAACCCCACGATCAGCGCGGGACGCATCGCCTCCACGAGCGCTGGAGCGTGACGCCAATGCAGGTCACGACCACCTCGCCAAACATCAGGCACCGCGTTGCGCGACAGCTCGCGTCGCGTTTGTGGCGGACGTCCTTGACCACGCAGGCAGGGAGTCAGGGCTAGCCTTACCTCGACCGTGATTTCGCTATCTAACCTCCTCGCCGGACATTATCGCCTCACCGGGCTGCTGGGACAGGGTGGGATGTCCGACGTCTACCGGGCTGTCGACGAGCGCAGCGGCATGGCTGTCGCGGTCAAAATCGTCCGGTCGGGTGATCCCGAACTCGCTCGCCGCCTGGCTCAGGAGGTCCGCGCGCTCGAACGGCTCGAGCACCCCGGCCTTGTCCGACTTCTGGACTCTGGTGTCATCGGTGATCAGGCCTACCTGGTGATGGAGCTTATCGACGGCACGACGCTCGCCGACGTCCTGTGTCGCGGAGCGCTCGGTCCAGCTGAGAGCGCGCGGCTCGGCACGCGGATCGCGGACGCGCTCGTCTACGTACATGACCGGGGCATCGTGCACCGCGACGTGAAGCCGGCGAATATCCTGCTCGACACCGACGGACAGGCGCGCCTCAGCGACTTCGGAATTGCACGACTGGTCGATGCCTCGACGCTCACTCTTGCCGGCACGACCTTGGGAACCGCGGCCTACATGGCGCCCGAGCAGCTCGACAGCCACCAGGTGGGGCCCAGCGCCGATATCTGGTCGCTGGGAATCGTGCTTCTCGAATGCCTGACGGGTCGCCGTGTCTACGACGGCACCCCGAGCGAGATCGTCGCTCGGCGCCTCGCTGGACCGGTTCCGCTGCCCGGAGAACTCCCTCTCCCGTGGACTCTGCTTCTCAATGGAATGCTCGATCACCGGCCCGAACAGCGTCTCGACGGCGCCGAAGTCGCGGCCCTGCTCGCGAGCGCGGCGTTCGTCACCCCGTGGGAGCCCTCGGATGCGCCGATGAACGAGGCGCTGTCGGCGACGATCTCCCATGACCTGCCGACGCGCGTGCCAACAGCCAGCGCAACGCCAACGTGGGTTCTTGCCGAGGACACCGTGCACATGACGCGGACGACTCCCCGCCGACCCCACGCCCGTCGGCGGAAGATCAGCGCGCTGGCCGGAGCCGTTGTCGTCGGGTTGGGTGTGGTCCTGATTGTCGCCCTCGGCTCGAGCGCTCAGCCTCGTCGCGCCGCCGCATCGAGCTCGACGACACCAGCGCATCTCGGCGGGACCACCCCGGCTCATGCCACGACGACCACACCGACGACCCCCAACACATCAACAATCGCCGCTGGGCCGGCGGCACTTGCCGCGCTCGTGCGCGACGTCGCCGCCGGGGTGGGCGCAAGGACAATCAGCGCCGACACGGGCTCAGCCATCACCGGGCCTGCCGAGCAGGCGGTGACCGACCAGGCGCACGGACAGGCCGACCAGGCGATCAACGACCTGCAACACTCGGCGACCGCGATCGCGGCCGGCGTCCAGGACGGTTCGATCGACCAAGCGGTGGGAGCAAACCTGCAGACTGATCTGTCGTCGCTTGCCACGGCACTTGGACT
>JADGPH010000237.1 GCA_017882555.1 Thermoleophilia bacterium | reverse complement strand
GTAGGACTCGAACCTACAACCCTTCGATTAACAGTCGAATGCTCTGCCAATTGAGCTACCGAGGAATGCGGTGAGCGGGTGGCATCGTAGCGAATCGACTCCGGATTGGTGCAGGGTCTCCATCTTCACCGCGGCGCGCGAAAGTGGTGCAGGTAGATCACGGGCCCCTGCTCGTCGGGCTTCCCGGCGGCACGGCGCTCCTCACGCATATGTGACCAGCCCTCGTCCCCAAGTGTCTGGACAAGCGCGCTCGCGTCGGGCCGACGCGGATCGGCGATCAGTACTTCAGTGGCGACCGTCGTAACGCGCGCGAGCAGTGCGCCGAGTTGCGACGCGTGTCGGCGCTCGTAGGCGACATCCGCGCCGATCACAAGATCAAAGGACCCCGCGTCAAACAGGGCCTCCGGTGGACTCGACCAGTCGACCTGCATCGTCGAGAGCTCGCCAAGGCCTGCCACGTGTGCGTTGGCGCGCGCGAACTCCAAGGATTGCGGATACCAATCGGTGGCCAGCGGCGATGCGCCACGCGCCATCGCGACCATTGAGGGGAGTGACAATCCTGCACCCACCTCCAGGATTCGACGTCCAGTCAGGTCTTGCTCGGCGAGATAGGCAGCGAGCACGCGGCCCGACGGCCATAGATCTGCCCAGTACGGAAGGCGCTCGTCGTCCGCGTATTCGGCCTCGTCGATCAGGTCTTCAGCCGACCGGGGTCGGGTGATGGCGAATCGGAGATCGGCGATGTGGACCGTCTCCGTGACGAGATCGAAGCCTGCGGGAAAGGGATTCACGGGTTGAGATGTTATCCGGCTCGCGACGAGCCTCGAGTGTCGCTATTCTCCGTCGGTCGATCGCAAGCGGCGGGGAGTTCTGTATGAGTGAGGAAACCGAGGGAGTGGGCGAGGTGGAGGTCGGAGACACGACCGACGCCACGACGGTGGCCGTTGAAGAGGCCCCTGCAGCCGCAGAAGCAGAAGCCGAACCCCAAGCAGTCCTGGCAGAAGAGATCGCCGCCAAACCTGAGGCCGTTGTCGAGCAGGAGGCAGTCGATGACCGGCCTGTGGCGGCCGAGCCCGTCGTTGAGAGCGGTCCGGTACGCCGGGAGGCCCAGCTCTACCTGTGCGAGCGTGGTCACCGCACCCTGATCCTCTGGGGCAGTCCGCCGGCGACCTGCAACGCGCGCAAGACGCGCAATGAAGTCTGTGGCCTTACTCTCTACCATTCGACCGAGCTGCCGGAACAGGTCCAGAAGGCCCTGAACCCCATCAAGGCGTCGAAGAAGAAGTCCGGGAAGAAGTAACTTCCGCACACGGGCAGTGACAGGAGCCAGCTCGGGTCCGGAAATCTCCCCGGGCCGAGCTCATCATTACGGGTGCTAGCTCGCTTCGGCGACCTCAACCATGCGCGTCATCTCTGCAAAGCCCGGCTTCCAGACATCGGGGCTCGTGAGATCGACACCAAGCGGCAAGAGCAGGTCTGCCGGTGCCAGCGACCCGCCTGAGGCGAGGAATTCCAGGTAGCGATCCGCAAACGCCGGCCCCTGCTGGCGGTATTGGGCATAGAGCGCCAGCGTGGTCAGGTGTGCGAACGCGTAGGCGTAGGTATAGAAGCGCGTCGAGATGAAATGCGGGATGTAGCTCCACCCAAACCGATACCCGTCTGGCAGGGTGATGGTGTCGCCGTAGTAGGCCCGATTGGCATCGATCCAGATGTCGGAGAGGCGCTCAGCGGTGAGGGTCGTGCCGTCGCGCCGCGCCGCGTATGCCCGCTGCTCGTAGCGCGCGAGCACCGTCTGGCGGAACACCGTCGCGAATGAGCCCTCGACGCGCTCGCAGATGAGAGCGCGTCGTGTCTCGGGGTCCGATTCGGTCTCCAGCAGGTGGTCGAACGTCAGCAGTTCCGCGAAGGTCGAGGGAACTTCTGCGAGGGCGAGGCCGGTGTGCACTGACAGTGCCGACTGACGCTCTGCCGAGAGCATGAAGTGCATGCCGTGGCCCAGTTCATGGGCCAGGGTCATGACGTCGTTCATCTGGTCGGTGAAGTTCATCAGGACATATGCCGGGGCGTCCTGGGCCACCGGCGCGCAAAATGCACCACCGCGCTTGCCGGCGCGCGGTTCGGCATCGATGCGGTGCTCGACAAAGAAGTCCCTCGCGACGGACTCGATCCGGCCCGAGAAGCGCCCAAAAGCGGTCTCAACGAGATCACGGGCCTCCAGAAATTCCACCGCGCGACCGGAGCCAATCGGGGCGTATTGGTCCCAAAGTTCCAATTGGCCGAGCGAGAGGATCTTGGCCTTGGCACGGAACCAGCGTTGTGCCAGTCCGTAGTGCGCCTCGACGGTTTCCATCATCCGGCTGACGACGGCACCGTCGAGTTCGTTGCGGAGATGTGTCCGGTCCATGGGGTCGCCGTGGCCCCGCAGCTTGTCGGTCGCCAGGCGATCCCCGACAATGGTGTCGTAGACCTGAGCCAGGGTCTCGGTGTGGGGCTCAAGTCCCTCGTACAGTGCCTCGAGTGACCGGCGCCGCAGATCCCGGTCGGGGTCACGCACGTGCGCGAGCAGACGATCGATCGTGTGGGGCTCGGGACCGGACCCGGCATCAAAGTCCACTTCGAGGGTGGAGGTGATTCGTCCATAGAGCGTCTGCCATGCGCTCACTGCGGCCGGCTCTCGCTCGGCGAGCATGCGTTCCTCGGGTTCGGAGAGCATGAACGGCGCAAAGCGCCGCGCAGCATGCAAGTAGTGTCGATCGCGTGCGAGCTCGGGCGCATCGGCCAGAGTGCTTGCCCGGTCCTCGGGAAGCGCAAGCCACTCGAGATCGAAGAAGCGCACGGCGTTACCCGCTTCCACCAAGCCGCGATCGATGGCTGCGGACAGATCCCTGTTTTCGGGGTCACTCACATCGGTCGCCTCCCGCAGGTGGGCGTACGAGCTTGCACGGGACAGCATGTTCTCTATCTCAGCGACCTCCACAAGGGCCGTAGCGAGCTCGGGCGCGGTGATCGTAGCCAGGGTGCCGCGGTAGCGGGCCTCAAATGCCCGGGAGCGCTCAAGGCCGACGGCGAGGAGTGCGCGCGCGTCAGCGGCGCTGGAGATCAGTGGGGAGAGATCCCAGCGCACACCTGCGGCGTTGGGTCCCGTCGTGGGGTGTTCTACGGTCGTCATGCGGTCGAGGCTACACCCTTGCCCAGGGCCTGGTGGATGAGATCCGCGACCTCGGCGGGGAGCATCGGTGTCCCAGTGTCACCGAGCTCGTGACGGTCCGCATCGGGCCCGTGAAAATCCGATCCGCCGGTTGCCACGAGCCGCTGGCGACGGGCGATATCTTGGAAACCATGGTGCTGATCGGGGGTATGCTCGGCCCGATACACCTCGATGCCCCACAGCCCGAGGTGCTTGAGGCGGGCGACGTAGGACTCGAGGTCGCGCATGGTCATCCGTAGGGAGCCGGGATGGGCGAGGCTGGCGACGCCACCCGCGTTTGCAACGAGTTCCAGCGCCTGCCGTGGGTTCAGCATCTGATGTGGGACGTAGGCGGGTCGGTCGTCGCCCAACCAGCGGGCAAAGGCGTCGGCGCGATCGCTGGCGTGGCCCGCGGCGACAAGGGCGTCGGCGAGATGGGGTCGGCCGATCGAGCCTCCGGCCCTTCGGCGGACGTCAGCCATCGTGATCGGCACGCCGAGGTCGGCGAGCTTGGCGACGATCTGTTCGGCGCGTCGCTGGCGTGCGGCCTGGAGGTGGCTGAGGGTGGCGGCCATCGAATGCGGCTCCGCGGTGGGGAGGTACGC
>JADGPH010000236.1 GCA_017882555.1 Thermoleophilia bacterium | reverse complement strand
CGACCGACCTCTTCCAACGTGCGCGGTTGATCACCGGTCAGTCCGAAGCGCAGCTCGAGGACTTGGCGTTCGCGTTCGGGCAGCGTGTCGAGTGCGCGACGGATGTCGGTCTCGCGCAGCACGCGAGATGCCTCATCAAAGGGCGATGGTGCGGCGTCGTCTTCCACAAAGTCGCCGAGCGATGAGTCTTCATCCTCGCCGACCGGGCGTTCGAGGCTGATCGGCTGCTGGGCCAAGCGCAGGAGCTCACGTACCTCACCCAGGTCGATTCGGAGCTCGGCGGCAAGTTCCTCGGGTCTGGGCTCGCGGCCGAGGTTCTGGGTCATCTGTCGTTCCATCTGGACGACGCGATTGAGCTTCTCGACCATGTGTACGGGGATCCGAATCGTGCGCGCCTTGTCGGCAATCGCTCGGGTCACGGCCTGGCGGATCCACCAGGTGGCGTACGTCGAGAACTTGTAGCCACGTCGGTAGTCGAACTTCTCGACCGCCCGGATCAGCCCCAGGCTGCCCTCCTGGATCAAATCGAGAAACGACAGCCCGCGGCCGAGATATCCCTTGGCGATACTGACCACCAACCGGAGGTTCGCCTCGATCATCTCGTCCTTGGCGCGCATGTCACCGCGTTCGATGCGCTTTGCCAGAGAGACCTCTTGACCGGCCGTCAACAGCGGAACGCGGCCGATCTCCCGGAGATACATCCGCAGCGAGTCGAGGCTCGGATCGATCGTGAGATCGACAGCGGTCGTTTCGGGTTCGACCTCAGGCCGTTCGGACTCGATGACCTCGATGCCGCGTTCGGTGAGGTCGGACAGAAACCGCTCGAGCTCACCGTGTCCAAGCTCATGATCCTCGAACGCCGCCACGATGTCGTCGTAGGTGAGGGAGCCCTTGTCACGTCCCTCTCGAATGAGGGTACGCATAACCGCTGCGACTGCGGCATCGCCTTGTGGAGGCCGGGGCATATGGTTGTCCTCCGCGGGTGGCTGGACGTCCTACGCTGGTGAGTCTAGTGAGTTCGACACGCGGATCCGTTCTACCGGCGTATCGGCAAGAATGCTGCCATCCTAAGCGCCGACGAGTGGTGACCGGTGCGCGTGGCGGGCCGTGTCCCGGCGTTCGGAGCAACCGAAAGGCCCAATGATGACCACCAGGGCGATTCTCCCGGCCGAAGATCTTCAGCAGAGCCCGCCGTCGGCGCCGATCAGCCTCACCAAGGCTGGCGTGACCCGCTCGGCCAAGGCGATCCGGATCTCTCACGACGGTGTCGAACAGCTGTTTCAGGCGGAGATTTCTTGCTTCGCGGACCTGAACCCTCGGCAAAAAGGCGTGCACATGTCGCGCTTTGAGGAGGGCATCAACGAGGCGATCGACGAGGTGGTCCTGAGCGAAGCGCTGGTGGTCGAGGCGCTTGCTCAGCACATCGCCGAACGCGTGGTGAGTGCCCAAGGCGCGCTTCGCAGCGAGGTCACGATTCGGGCGACCTATCCAAAGGTGCGTCTGACACCGGTCTCGGGAATCCCGAGCCAAGAGATGTACGAGCTGATCGGGGTGGCATGCGCGACCCCGGGCACGGCGCGTCGTCTGGTGGGCGTCTCGGCTCAAGGCATGAACGCCTGCCCCTGCGCGCAGGGGCTCATCCGAGCCCAGGCTGAGGTTGCGCTGGCCCGTGATGGGTTCACTCGTGAACAGATCGAACGTATCGTCACCCACGTGCCGATCGCCACCCACAATCAGCGCGCGCGGGGCACCTTGTATGTCGGCACCACCGCGGTGAAGACCCAGATACCCGCGGACGTCCTGATCGACATCGTCGAACAGGGGATGTCGTCGGAGATCTACGAGCTGCTCAAGCGCACGGACGAGCAGTACATCGTGGACCGAGCGCACCGTCGCCCGCGGTTCGTGGAAGACAGTGTGCGCGAGATGGTTCGGGGGATCGCCGAGCGATTCCCGGAGCTTCCCGACGACTCGTTCATCTGGGCCCATCAGGCCAATTTTGAGACCATCCACACTCACGACGTCGAAGCCGAGCGCTCGGGCACCCTCGGTGAAATTCGCCAGGAATTGGCCGGTGGGATCCAGTCGACGCACCACACCGAATTGCGCGAGTGGCTACAGGGAACCGCGCTCGGCGAGTGATTGGTCCGCGAGACGCGCCTCGATTCGGGCGCGTCTCGGGTCCTAAGGCCGGCGGCATTCTTCGGTTCGCTGACGGGCTCGCATCGCAAGCAGTCCGTCGTCCGGGACGTCCGCCGCATCCGAGCACTCAGTGGTGCCCGGTCGTATTCCTGGGTACGTGTACGACATGCGTCCGGGTCGCCCGAGTGAGGTTCCGGACGCCACCGCAGACGGTGCGGCCCGCTGAGTCTCTGGCGTCGGGGTGGCGGTGGAAGCCACCGCCACCCCGACCCGCAGTCGAGCCATGACACCGCGCGTGGCTCACGCGGTGTATCGCTACTCGTCCGTAGGGCGAGTTGGAGCGGTCGTGGGACGCTTCTTGCCGAATTCCAGGCGGAGTTCATCGCCATGCATCAGGCGGCGGATGTTGGCCCGGTGGCGCACGATCAACACCACCGAGGCGAGGCAGACGAACACGAGCGTTGGCCATGGCGCTCCGAACGCCAGCACGAGGAACGGAAACACGAACGCCGCGAGGATGCTGCCGAGCGACACGTAGCGGGTAATCGCGACGATCAGGAGCCAGATCACGGCCACGATGAGCGCCGGAAGCGGCACGAGGCCGATCATCGCGCCGCCGGCGACGGCCACGCCCTTGCCTCCCTTGAAGCGCAGCCAGACCGGGAAGACGTGTCCCAGAATTGCCGCGGCAGCCGCGATCAGCGGCCACGGACTGCCAGTCATGGCGTGGGCGGTCAGGACGGCTACGAGGCCCTTGGTGATATCGAGCACCATGACCGCGACACCGATGCCCTTGCCGAGCGTACGAAAGACGTTGGTCGCACCAACGTTCTTGCTGCCCACGGTACGAATGTCGATGCCCCGCATCCGGCCGGCCAGATAGGCAAACGGGATTGAGCCCAACAGGTATGCGACGACAACGACAACGACGTGGGTCACGGGTCGACTCCGGTATGCGTGTCGGGTGAGCGGCGCTCGAAGAGGCGTCGACGGGCCATGATGAAGTAGTAGGCGCCTGAGAGCACGGTCAGTACGAGCGCGACGTACAGCAGCGGGGTGTTGATCCACCCCCAGCGGTGCGGTGCGATCAGCGCAAACAGGGCGATGTTCTGGCTGAGTGTCTTGGCCTTACCGAGTCGCCCCGCCGGAATGATCAGGCGCTCGTTGACGGCGACAAGCCGGAGTCCCGTGACGGCGAATTCGCGGGTGATAATGATCATGGCCGCCCACGCCGAGACCAGGCCGAGTTGCAGCAAGCACACCAAGGCCGCGCTGACGAGCAGCTTGTCCGCGAGCGGATCCAGGAACGCGCCGGCAACGGTGACTTGGCCGCGGGCGCGGGCCAACCATCCATCCAGGGAATCGGTCGCTGCGGCAAATGCGTACAGCCCGGCGGCCCACCAGCGGGTGTGGTCGGAGTTGATCAGCAGCAGCGCCATCACCATCGGGATAGTGGAGATGCGCACCGCGGTCACCCATAAGGCAGTGTTCACAGGCGCAATGCTACGTCGCTGCGGCGGTGTCGGCGTGTACCGTCCGGGTATGAACGAAATTGCCGTCACCGCTGTTGGGGCGGATCGCCCTGGCATCGTGGCCGCGTTGACCCAGGCATTGCTGGATCTCGGCGGGAACCTGGCTGATTGCCGGGCCGCCCTCCTGCGTGGATCGTTCGCCATCGCTTTGCTGGTGGCCGTGCCCGATCAGATCAGTGCCGCCGACGTGGATGCGGCGCTGCGCCCCGTGGCCGAGGGACTTGGCTTGGGATTGTGGACCGGCCCGGCGGCACCGGACCTGGAACCGCACGCCATGGCGGAGCGGTGCATGGTGTCGGTCTACGGGGTCGACCGACCGGGAATCGTCCATGCGGTGAGCGCCGCGATCGCCGCGGCGGGAGCCAATATCGTGGATCTGTCCTCGCGTGCGGCGGGGACGCCCCCGATCTACGTCTTGGGCATCGAGGTCGAGTTGCCCGCGCAGTTGACGGCGCACGCGCTCGAGGCGCAGTTGCGTCCCGTCGCGACCGCGTATCAGGTGGAGTTGGCGGTGGTCCCCGTCGCCGACGAGGTGCTGTAGGTCTCAGTGCGCCGCGTGCGAGATATTCATGACGCGTGAGGTGGTGATCTACCCGGATCGCCGGCTCAAGTCACCCGCGGTTCCCATCGGCGAGGTCGGTCCTGCGATTCGACGGCTCGCCGAGCATCTCGAGCGGACCGCCCGTGCATATCCGCATACCGTGGGACTGGCGGCACCGCAGATCGGACTGATGTGGCGCATGATCTTCGTCGACTGCACCGGCCACAAGAAGGTGCCCGATCCGCAGAGCCCCCGGATACTGATCAACCCGATCGTCGCGGCCGCAGACGGCCACGAGGTGGGTCGCGAAGGGTGCCTCTCGTTACCCGACATCACCGCCAACGTGCGCCGCGCGACGCACATCGAGGTCGTGGGCCGCGGACTTGACGGCCGTGATCTGCGCGTGGAGGTCGAGGGCTTCGAGGCGCGCGTCGTGTTGCACGAGATCGATCATCTCGACGGGGTGCTGATCCTCGACCGCGTCGCGTCGCTCGCCACCGATATCTTTCCGCGCAAGGTGCGCGTGGCGACCGCAGGATCCTCGACGCGAGGATGATTTCGACGTCGGGCGGCTACCGTCCGCGCGAATAGACGTCGTCGCCGTCGTTCCTGCGCACCGCGTGCACGGGGTTTCCCGCCGCATCCCATTGGTAGTACGAACACGCGGGGCCCATCGCTGGCTCGTAGGTCTCGACCTTGGGGTTGCGGCCAATGTCCCGGGCGGCCGCGCAGTGGCGCAACAGGCTCGGGTCGTCGTTCTCCGGCCACACGATGATCAGGTGGGCGGCGGTCAGATGCGTCGCGACGAATGTGCACTCGGCCGCCGGGCATGGCCATGGGTCGGTTCGCACGCAGAACCAACCGGAGTAGTCCTCACCGGAATCATCGGTCCACAGTGACTCCTCAAGATCGAGGTCGGGCTCCGAGATCAGCGGCGCTTCAATGGTGATCGTGCGTGGGCGTTTGCTCGGGTATCCGGGAATTTCCGGCATGTCAGGTCCCTGGTGCGTCGGTTGCAGGTACGGCGGTGTCGGTTTCATCGAACCACGTCGTGGTCCCGTCGGCAAAGTACGCGCGTTTCCAGATCGGGACCCGCGCCTTGAGTCCGTCGATGGCGTAGCTGCAGGCGGCAATTGCCGCCCGTCGATGCGGGGCGGACACCGCGACCGCGACCGACGTCTCGCCCACGCGGACGACCCCGGTGCGGTGCTGGATGCACACCGATGCGGCGAACCGCGCTTCGGCTTCGTGGGCGATGGCGTCGATCTCGGCTTCGGCCAGGGCGACGTACACCGCGTATTCCAGGGCCAGGCATTCGTGCGTCGCGGCCTCGCGCCGGGTGGTGCCGAGGAAGGTGGCGATGGCGCCATGCTCGGGGTTGACGACCTCGGCGATGAGTGCGTCGAGCAGAATCACCGCGTCGGTGAGAGGCGGCGGTCTCATCCGCCGGACACCGGCAAGATGATGGCCACGCGATCGGCATCGGAGATCGGTGTGTGGGGCGTCGCCCAGGTGTCGTTGACGGCGTACCGCACCCCTGCGGGTGGCGTTGCGCTGCGGATGGCGTCGGGCAAATACGGCCAAATGCCGTCGACCGGCGTGGCCGCCGGGATCTCGATCGCACAGCGATCGGTACCGAGGCGCTCGCGTAGGGAGGAAAACACCATGATCGTCACCGTGATCGAAAGAGGCACGTCTCGATCATAGGCAGACGCGCGGTGCGCAAGTGCTCTGTCGGGTGCGCGGTGCGCGTCCGGCACGTGCAAAAACAGGGATGCAATCGCAGGTTTGGTAGCCTCCATGGCCGTTGTGACGTTCCGTGAGGGTCGTGGGTGTCCGGCACGCGGACTCATCGTCGCGGCGAACTCAGTGAACACACGCATGACGAACAGGTGCGCGCGCACCGCGCCCGGAGGTCCGATGTCGGTCGAGCACAAGCGTCAGCAGCTGCGGGAGCTGCGAGAACAGGCCCTGGGGGCGGGACGCGAAGACGCGATCGCACGCCAGCATGCCCGCGGCAAGCTCACCGCCCGCGAGCGGGTCGAGCTGCTGCTCGACCCGGGGTCGTTTACCGAGCTGGACATGTTTACCCGGCACCGTTCCCATGGATTCGGGCTCGAGGACAACCGCCCCTGGGGCGACGGCGTCGTGACCGGGCACGGCACGATCGACGGCCGGCGGGTGTGCCTGTTCAGCCAGGACTTCACCGTGGTCGGCGGGAGTCTCGGCGAGGTCGTCGCCGAGAAGATCATCAAGGTGATGGATCTCGCCGTGCGCATGGGCTGCCCGGTAATCGGGCTCAACGACTCCGGCGGTGCGCGGATCCAGGAAGGCGTCGTGTCGCTGGCCGGGTACGCCGACATCTTCCATCGCAATGTCCGCGCGAGCGGTGTGGTCCCGCAGATCTCGGTGGTGCTGGGCCCGTGCGCCGGCGGCGCCGTCTACAGCCCGGCGATCACCGACTTCATATTCATGGTCCGCGAGACCAGCCACATGTTCATCACCGGACCCGACGTGATCAGGACCGTCACGGGTGAGGAAGTCACGATGGAGGAGTTGGGTGGTGCGCAGTCGCACGCCACCCGTTCCGGGGTATGCCACTTTGCCACCGACTCCGAGGAAGAGTGCATCGGCTTGGTGCGTGAATTGATGTCGTTCCTGCCGCTGAACAACCTCGAGTTGCCGCCGGATGCGCCGACCGCGGATCCGCCGGATCGGATGTCGCCCGAGCTTGCGACGATCATCCCCGATCAGCCCACCAAGCCCTACGACATGAAGCACGTGATCGAGCTGGTTGTCGATGACGAGAACTTCTTCGAGGTGGCGCCCTTGTACGCGCAGAACCTGGTGATCGGGTTTGCACGGCTCAACGGCCATGCGATCGGCGTGGTGGGGAACCAGCCGAAGGCCCTGGCGGGTGTGCTCGATATTGATGCGTCGATCAAGGGCGCACGGTTCGTGCGTTTTTGCGACGCGTTCAACATTCCGCTGGTGAGCTTCGTGGATGTGCCCGGCTTCCTGCCGGGAACCGCGCAGGAATATGGCGGCATCATCCTGCACGGCGCAAAGCTCCTGTACGCGTACGCCGAGGCGACGGTCCCGAAGCTGACCGTGATTACCCGCAAGGCGTATGGCGGGGCCTACGACGTGATGAGCAGCAAGCACATCGGCGCCGATTTCAACGCGGCCTGGCCGACCGGGGAGATCGGGGTGATGGGCCCCGACGGCGCGGTGAACATCGTGTTCCGCCGTGAGCTCGAGGCAGCCGCCGAGGCCGGCATTGATCCGGTGGTGCGCCGCGCGGAGCTCACCGAGGAGTACAAGGACCGCTTCGCCAACCCGTACGTCGCCGCCGAGCGCGGGTTCCT
>JADGPH010000235.1 GCA_017882555.1 Thermoleophilia bacterium | reverse complement strand
GAGTCCGCCAGGGGCTGCTCGGCGTCGCGTTGGTCGGCGGGTTGGTGGCTGTCACCGGCTGCGGGTCATCGACCGCAAGCACCGCCGACCTCGCACACGGCAAGCAGCAGTTCACCGCGCTCTGTGGCGGCTGCCACATGCTCGCCGACGCCGGCACGCAGGGTGCGGTTGGCCCCAATCTCGACGACGCATTCGGTGCGGCCCGGTCCCAGGGTTTCAAGGTCAATGGCATGCGACAACTGGTGGAGACCTGGATCACTATGGCGCAGCCGCCGATGCCGCGGGACCTGGTCACCGGACACGATGCCGCCGCCATCGCCGCCTACGTGGCGAGCGTGGCGGGCAGGCAGCCCCAGAGCGCCGTTCACGCGACGCCGCCGCCGGATCCCCAGGCGCGCCCCGTCAAGTTCCGGACCTGATGAGCGCGGGGCAACCCGCGCAGTCATGAAACGATGCTGACGATGAGCCCGTTGCGCTTGGAGGGTGTCCGGGCGGTCGTGACCGGCGCCTCGCGCGGGTTGGGTCGCGTGATCGCCGAAGGCTATGTCCGCGAGGGCGCGACGGTCGTCGCGACCGCACGTGCCCTCGCGCATCTCGATGCGGTGACACGAGGGTGTGACGGTGCGCCGGGGACGCTGGTACGGACGGTTGCGCTGGAGTTGGAGGATCCAGACTCGGTGGCTGCTGCGGCGGTGGCGTGCCGCGCGGCGTTGGGGCGGATCGACGTGCTGGTCAACAACGCCGGCATCCTCGGGCGCCGGACGTCGTTGCTCGAGACGGCTCCGAACGAGCTCACACGTGCGTTTGCGGTCAACGTGGTCGGGCCATTGGGGTTGGTGTCCGGGATGATGGATGGATTCGCTGACGGGGCCGTCATCATCAACGTGAGTTCAGGGGCCGCGGGGCGCGCTGGGTGGGGTGCCTACGGGCTGTCCAAAGCCGCACTCAACGTGATGACCGCAATGCTCGGCGAGGAATTGCGCGGGCGTCGTGTCCGCTGTGTCGCCATCAATCCCGGTGGGATGCGGACCGAGATGCGCCGCGCCGCGTATCCGTCCGAGGACCCCCAGACGGTGCCCCACCCCAGATCTGTCGTCGAACCCTTTCTCGCGATTGCCGCCGGGGCTGATGCCGGGGACGTCGTGGAGGCCCGTGCATGGACCAGCTAGATCCGATTCCCGGACTCCACGCCAACCACGGCTGGCGGGATGTCGAGATTGTGCCCATCGAGGACCCACTCGTGCCGGTCGCCGATATCTCGCCGCGGATCTTCGATCGCGCCCAATACCACCAGTGGGGCCTGCCCGGCACGCTGGCCCGTTCGTGGGTGCGTGAGGGGGTCGCCGGACGGTTGGCCCGGGTAGCCGAGGATCTGCCGGGCGGGTTCACGTTGGTCGTCTGGGACGCCTACCGGCCGTTGGAGGTCCAGGCGGGGTTGTTCAACACCTACCTGGGCGAACTGATGGCGGTGCACCCCGATATGCCGGCCGACGCGTTGGAGCATGCCGCGGCGCGCTATGTCACCCCGCCCAGCCGTTCGGTGCTGGCGCCACCACCCCATCTGACCGGTGGTGCGGTTGATCTGACCCTGGGAGATCCGGACGGGTCCGAACGGGATCTGGGCACCGTTTTCGATGCGTTTGTGCCCGAAGCCGCCACGCGCGCCTTCGAGGGCTCGGCATCGACGATTCGGGATCTGCGGCGTCTGTTGTACTGGTCGATGCGCACACAGGGGTTCACCAACTACGCCGAAGAGTGGTGGCACTTCGACTTCGGCGATCAGTTCTGGGGCTTGGTGACCGACCGACCGGCGATCTATGGGCCGGCGACGCACCCCGAAGCGGCGCACGCCTCCTAGGTGCGGGTCGCGCGCTGCTCTCGCAGGACGGCCGTCAAGACACCGGGGCGGTTGGTCAAGATCCCGTTGACACCACAGGTAATCAGGCGCTGCATCTCGTCGGGATCGTCAACGGTCCAGGCAAACACCCCGAACCCGTGGCGCTGCAGGTCCTCGGTCAGCTCGGCTGAGATCAGCGGCGCGGGGATCCCGATGCCCGATATCCCGTGGTAGACCCCCCCGTGGCGGGTCGTGATGCTGGCGAGCCCGGCGGCCGAATCGACCGACTGCATGACGGGGCTCGCCAGCCCCAGCGTGCGGATGCGGTCGGCGACCTCCGGCTGAAACGACATGTAGGTCACGCTCTCGCTCATCTCAAGTTCGCGCACCATCGCCACGAGCCCGTCCACCGCCTCATCGTCCTTGATGTCGAAGGTCACGCGGACGCGGTCGCGTGCGAGCTCCAAGACCTCGTCGGGTGTCGGAATCCGTTCGCCGCGCCCCGCATCCAAGCTGCGCGCTCGCGCGTAGTTTGCCTCGGCAAGGGCTCCCTGGGCGTTGGTCGTACGATCGAGGGTCGCGTCATGGAGCACCAGCAGCTCGCCGTCGCTGGTGACCCGGATGTCGGCCTCAATCACGTCGGCACCTTGCCGGACCGCCTCTTCAAAGGCGGCCAAGGTATTCTCCGGCCGCTCGACTGAGGCACCCCGATGGGCGATATTCCAGACCCCCGGCATACCTGGATGATACCCCCATCGGCCGATGGCCAGCATCAGGGCCACAACGCCTTCGCCCTCGGTCATGCGGCGGGCTAGCATTGCGGATCGTGACCCGGACTTCTCCAGCGACCGACGTGGCCCGTGGGACCTCGATGATCGGTGCGTTTGCCTCCCTCGTGCGCTTTCAGCACACGGTATTCGCGTTGCCCTTTGCGTTGGCGGGCGCGGTGATGGCGCGGCAGCATTGGCCGTCGCTCGCGACGCTGTGGTGGATCTTGGTGGCGATGGTGGGCGCACGCTCGCTGGCGATGGCGCTCAACCGGGTCATCGATGCGCCGATCGATGCCGCCAACCCGCGTACGGCCGCCCGGGATCTGCCTCGCGGGCGGCTGACCCAGAGCCAGGTCGCGGTGTTTTGCGCGATCAGCCTGGTCGTGCTGCTCATCGCGGTCAGCCAGTTGCCCCGCGTGACCTGGTACCTGTGGCCGATCCCGGTCGCGGGGTTCGTGATCTACCCCTACACCAAGCGCTTTACGTGGCTCTGTCACCTGGTGTTGGGTCTGGTGATCGGTCTCGCGCCCGTGGGGGCCTGGATTGCCGTCACCGGTCACATCGGGGCCGCACCGGTGTTCCTCTGGCTCGCGGTGGCGACGTGGATGTGCGGATTCGACGTTATCTACGCACTGATGGACATCGACTTTGATCGGGAGTACGGCATTCAGTCCGTGCCCGCCCGGTTTGGACCGGGGCTCGCGCTGTGGGTCACCCGCGTCATGCACGTGCTGGCGGTGGCGTGCCTGGTCGCTGCCGGCCTGCTCGCGAGTTCGGGTGTCATCTATTTCCTGGGTGTTGCGGTATGCGCCATGGTCTTGGTGGTCGAGAACGTGCTGGTTGATCCGAATGATCGAGCCCGGATCCAGGCGGCCTTTGGCACCTTGAACGGGATCCTCGCGCTGGTGTTCATCGCGTTTGTGATCGCCGACGTCGCGGTCGGCTAACAACACGTGGCGGACACCGAGGAACTCTTGGTCGACGCGCAGGGGCTCGTGCGGGCGTTTGGCGGTCGCCGCGCGGTCGACGAGGTGGATGTTCGGCTCGAGGCCGGCCAGAGATTGGCCGTCGTCGGGCCAAACGGGGCGGGTAAGAGCACGCTCCTACGGATGTTGGCGACGCTGTTGCGGCCCGAGGCCGGGACCCTGCGCGTGGCCGGCGCGCTGATCCCCCGGGAGTCGCAGGCCGCCCGTCAGCACATCGGGTACCTGGGCCACGATCCGATGGTCTACCTCGATCTGACCGCCCAACAGAACCTGGAGCTGTTCGCGGATCTCTACGGCATCCCCGACGCCGGCGAGCGCATCCCGGCTGCGCTCGCGCGGGTCGGCCTGCTCGCGCGCACTCATGATCCGGTGCGGACCTTCTCGCGCGGTATGGCGCAGCGGTTGGGGATCGCTCGCTTTACCTTGCATGAGCCGCGCCTGCTGTTGTTGGATGAGCCGTACACGGGGCTCGACTTGCAGGGCGCGCGCGTGCTCGATGAGGTCGTCGAGGGCGCTGCGGCGCACACGGGCCTGGTGATGGTGACCCATGAGCTTGACCGGGCGCTTGCACTGACCGATCAGGTCATCGTGTTGCGGGCCGGGCGCGTCGTGTCGCGCGTGGCCAGCGCGGATGTCGAGCTTGCGCGTTTTCGCACCGACTACCACCAACTCACCCAGTGAGATCACGCGGGCGTCGACAGTTTGCCGCGCTGCTGCGCAAAGACCTGCGGCTGGAGTTCCGCACCCGCGAGACCGTTGTTGCGATGGGGCTGTTCAGCCTCGTGGTGATCATCCTGTTCCAGTTTGCGATTGGGGCCCGGATCGGCGATACGACCCCGATCGCAGGCGGAATCCTGTGGGCGACGCTCGCACTCGGCGCGGTGTTGGGGGTGGGGCGCACGTGGGTACCCGAACGCGAGCAGCGCGTGCTCGATGCGATTCTCGTCGCCCCCGTCGCGCGGTTGGTCCTGATGGGCGCCCGCGCCACGGCGCTCGTGCTCTATCTGCTCGGGGTGCAGGTGGTCGTCGTCCCGCTGACCGCGCTGTTCTTTGTCCGGGGCGGGAACCCGGTCAATCTCGTGCTGGTCGCCGGTGTGTGTGTGCTGGCCGATATCTGTATCGGCATCGTTGGAGCGCTGTTGGCGTCGATGAGCGTGTTCTCGCGCTCCCGAGAACTCGTGCTGCCGGTGTTGCTGTTGCCGTCGCTTGTGCCGGTCGTGATCGCCGCGACCGGTGCCACGCACGCGGTGCTGGGTCCCACGCGCCAGATGGCGGAGTATCGTGGCTACTGTCTGTTTCTGGCCGTCTACGCGGTAATCTTTGCCCTCGTTGCCTACGCGACCTTTGACTACATCCTTGACGACTGATCGCGCGGGTCGCCGCGTGCTTGCGCTGGGGTCCATCACCACGGTGCTGATGGTGCTCGCCATCGTGGGATTGTTCCTGATCGCCCCGGAGGATGGCGTCCAAGGTCAGGTGCAGCGGATCTTCTACTTCCACGTCTCGGTGGCCATCATCTCCATGGTCGCCTTCGCGGTTGCCTGCGTGGCGGGGGTGATGTATCTGCGCCGGCCACGTGAATGGTGGGATGACCTCGGCTACATCACGGTGCGGGTCGGGCTCATGTTCGCGGTGATGACCGTGATCACCGGGTCGATTTGGGCGAAAGGCCAATGGGGAACCTGGTGGGTGTGGAGCGACCCCCGCCTGGCCACCTATACGATCGTGATCCTGTTGTACGCAGCGTATTTCGTCTTGCGCAGTTCGGCCGAAGGGTCGCGGCAGGCGCGCTTCTCGGCGGTGTACGCGATCGTGGCGTTTGCATCCGTACCGGTCTCGTTCTATGCGGTGAGGATCGCCCAGTCGTACGTTCACCCGGTCGTGTTCACCAGCTCGGGCGCGCGGATGCCCAACAGCATGCTGTTGTGGTTTACGGTGTCCTTTGTGGGCCTGATGTTCTTGTTTGCCACGCTGGTGCAGTTCGAGCTTCTGCAGCACCGCGCCGAGCGCGCACTGCGCGAGGCCAAACTGCGCCTGGAGAGAGGGTAGGACGCCGATGAGTGGCGCGACGCAATACGTGGTCGCTGCGTACGCAGTGATTTGGTTTCTGCTGTTGCTTTACGTCGTCGCGTCCGGTCTGCGGACGGCGCGCCTCGCCCGCGAAGCAGAGCTGCTGGTGCGGCTGTTGGATGAGCGTGAGCGGCCCGCGGCGCGCGACGAGGCCGCCGGGGTGGGCCACTGACGCCGTGACCGGTGTCACCGCGCACGGGACCTTCGTCCGCCGCCAGGGGCTGTCCGGCCCTGGCGAGCATCGCAACCCGACCACTACCCTGTCACGAGACGGTCACCCGCACTCCGCCCGTATGGTCGTGTGCGAGTGACGCCGCACTTTCCGATGTTCACCGACCTCACGGGCCGCGTGTGCTTGGTGGTCGGCGGAGGCCGCATCGCCGAAGGTAGGACTCGATTGCTTGCCGCACATGGGGCAGTGCTCAGACTTGTGACGCCCGAGCTCTCAGACGGGCTCGCGGACATGGTCGCGCACGGGCAGGTCGCCGAGTTGCGGCAGCGCGAGTACCAGCCAGATGACCTCATCGGGGTGTTTTTGGCACTTGCCGCAACAAATCGGCGGAACATTAACCAACAAATCGCCCAAAACGCACACACACGCGGCATCCTATGCAATGTGGTCGATGACCCTCGCGCATCCGACGTGCATATCCCCGCGCTCGTACAGCGTGGCGAGCTGACCTTGGCGATCTCGACCGGCGGTGCGAGCCCTGTCGTCACGGCGGACGTGCGACGCACCCTCCAGGAGCTGTTCGGGCCCGAGTGGGGCGAGCTGCTCGGGTTGCTGGGCGATCTGCGCGCCGCGACCAAGCAGCGCTATCCTGATCCTGCCACACGCGCCGAAGCGGTTCGGGGCTTGCTCGATGACGGGCGCGTGATGGAGTTGCTGCGCGCCGGGGCCACCGAGGAGGCCCGTCAGTGCGCACGCACGGCCTTGGATCTTGGGGGAGCGGCGTAGATGCATATCGTCGTAGTCGGTCTGTCACACAAGACGGCACCGGTCGAACAGCGCGAGAAAGCCGTGCTCACCGAACGTGAGGCTCGGAGTCTGCTGCGGGCGCTTGCCGCCTCGGGGACCGTGGCGGAGGTCGCGGCGCTCTCGACCTGTAATCGCACCGAGCTCTATGCGGCGACCGGAGATCCGGCCGCGGCCGAGCAGGCATTGGTCGAAGCGATCCTGACCCACACGCGGATCAGCCCGACCGAACTTGAATGCGCCCGGTATACCCATCGCGACGAGCGAGCCGCGGCACAACTGTTCCGCGTGAGCTCAAGCCTTGATTCCATGGTCGTGGGTGAGAGCGAGATTCAGGGCCAGGTGCGTGTCGCCTGGGAGCGGGCCGTCGAAGAGGAGACTGTCGGGCCGATCCTCAATCATCTGTTCCGGCAGGCCCTCGAGGTGGGCAAGCGGGTCCGTTCGGAGACCCGCATCGGGCACGGCCCCGCATCGGTGCCGGCGGTTGCGGTCAGTCTGGTTCAGCGCAGTGCCCCGAATCTGTCGGAGTGTCGGGTGGTCGTGGTGGGTGCCGGCGAGATGGCCGAGGCGGTGTTGGTGAGCTTGGTCGACGCCGCGGTCGGTGACCTGGTGATCGTCAATCGCACCGTCAGCTCGGCCCGCGGGCTTGCGGATCGGTTTGGGGGACGCGGGGTCGGATTCGATGGGTTGGGGGTCGAACTGGCCGGGGCGGACATCGTGATCTCGTCCACCGATGCGCCGCACACGATCCTGGAGCGCGCCCAGCTCGAGGCCGCGATGCAGGACGGAGATCGCGATGGGATGTTGATCATCGACATCTCTGTGCCCCGTGATATTGACCCGGAGATTGCGCAGTTGCCGTCGGTCGTCCTTCACGACATCGATGACCTGGAGCGCGTGGTCGAGGCCAATCTCAACGGGCGGCGGCTCGAGGCGGTCGTCGGCGAGCAGATCGTCAGCGCCGCGGTCAACGGCTTCTCAGAATGGCGCTCGAGCCTGGTGGCGGCCCCGGCAATCCGGGAGTTGCGCGAGCACGCAGAAGAGATCCGGCGTCGCGAGCTTGACCGGTCCGCATCCTCGTGGGAGTCGCTCTCCGATGTGGATCGCGAGCGGCTCGAGATCCTCACCAAGGGGATCGTCAACAAGATTCTGCACGAGCCGACCGTGCGGGCCCGCGCCGCGGTGCAGGACGCCGACGGGATCCGCCACATCGAGAGCTTGCGGCACCTGTTCGGGTTGGACGACGCCGACTTTGACCAGACGCCCCGCCAAGAGGTTGCCGCACCCCCGTCGCACGACGCGTCGCGTTAGGGCTGGAGCCGACCGTCCGCCTGGTCCTGGCGACGCGTCGTTCCCCGCTGGCACTTGCGCAAAGCCGTGCGATCGCCGAGCTGCTGACCGGCCACGGCCACGAGATCGAGTTCCTGGAGATCGTCACCACCGGTGATCGCTGGAGCGCGACCCCGGGGCAGACGCCCGCTGACCGAGGCATGTTCGTCAAAGAGCTCGAGCAGGCGCTGCTGGACGGCCGGGCCGATCTGGCCGTGCACTCGGCCAAAGACCTGCCGGTTGATCTGCCGGATGGACTCACGGTGCTGGCGGTGCCCCCCCGCGCGGATCCCCGGGACGTTCTGGTGGGGGTCTGCGACGGTCTGGAGGATCTCGTGCCCGGGGCCCGTGTCGGGACCAGCAGTCCCCGCCGACGGGCGCAGTTGCGGGTGATGCGCCCCGATCTGGATGTCGTCGAGGTGCGTGGGAACGTCGACACGCGACTTGCGCGCCGCGATCGCGGCGATGTGGACGCGGTGATGTT
>JADGPH010000234.1 GCA_017882555.1 Thermoleophilia bacterium | reverse complement strand
TGGGCACGATCGTCGCCGAGCCCGAAGACACCGTGATCGATGTGACCGGGCGATATCTCATGCCCGGATTCATCGACGCCCACAGCCATGCGGACGCCGCCGTGTTCTCGACTGACGTTCAACGCGGCCTGCTCCGCCAAGGCGTGACCACCGTAATCGCAGGGCAGGACGGTGTGTCATACGCACCAGGCGACGGTGCTTACGCGACCGAATACTTCGGGGCGCTGAACGGACGCCACCCCACCTACGGCGGCGGCGGCGTCGCAGAGCTGCTCGCCAGCTATGACGAAGCCACGCCCATCAATGTCGGATACCTCGTCCCCGCAGGAACAGTGCGCCACGAGATCAGGGGATACTCGGCGGGCTCGTCGACACCCGCCGAGATTGCAGCGATGTGCGAGCTTGTCGCCACGGGGCTTCAGGAGGGAGCACTCGGGCTCTCGACCGGACTCGACTATGTGCCCAACATCCACGCCGACACGGCCGAACTCATCGCGCTGTGCCGCCCTGTCGCCGCAGCAAGCGGGATTTACGTTACCCACATGCGCGGCGGTTATGAGGACGACTCGCAGATCGGTATCGACGAGGCCAGCGAGATAGCGCTCGCGACCGGCGTGAGCGTGCACGTTTCCCACTACCACGGCCCTAGTGACCTGCTTATCAACCTGGCCGACGGCATGGCCTCGCGTGGTATTGACATGAGCTTCGACGCCTACCCGTACCGACGAGGATGCACTCTCCTGGCCATGCCGTTGCTCCCTCCGAGCTTGCTCTCCAGTCCCCTGGCAGAGCTCGTCACGACGCTCAGAGATCCGGTCGTGCGGGCGAGTCTTCTGAACGGCTGGTTCCCGTCGCTAGACGCCAACCCCAAAATGGGGCCGGAGTGGCCGGACAACCTGACGCTGGCACACATCGCGGCACCGGAATATGAGTGGGCGCACGGTCTCACGGTGCGTACTGCCGCCAGCCGCGTGGCACGCGACCCAGCGAGCTTCACGCTCGAACTCCTCGCCGCCTCGTCACTTGAGGTCAGCGCGGTCATGAAGGTGCTGCACCAGCGTCCGTACGATGACCTCGCGAAGCTCTTTACGCATTCGTCTCACGTCGCAGGTTCTGACGGAATCTACCTCGGCGCGCACCCGCACCCTCGGGCGTGGGGAACCTTCGCAAAGTATCTGCGCCTCTTCACCCGTGAGCGCCGCGACTACAACTGGGCCGAGGCCGCCGTTCACCTCTCCGGGCGCGCAGCACAGCGATTCTGCCTGAGGGACCGCGGTAGGCTGTGGCCCGGTTATGCGGCCGATGTGGCGGTCGTCGACCCCGCACTCGTCAGCGACGCGGCGGACTACGACGCGCCGCGCACCGACGCGATCGGCATCGACGCCGTATTCGTCGGCGGACAGCAGGTGCTCGCCGGCGGCCAGCTGACCGGCGCGACCTCCGGGCGCGGGTTGCGCCGGTCAGCCCCGGTGAAGTAGGGCCGCCTGCCAAATGATTATGAGCGCACCACGAAGCGAAGCCGACCCAATCGGGTCGCCCGGCTGTTCCCGCGGCCCCGCAGACAAAGGGCGCCCTGCGATTCGCAACAGACCGATTCACCAAGAATGAAAGTAGAGAGAACATGATCGAAAAGTTCCAGCCCGCCTCAGTCCCCCCGCCCAGCGGCCCGTACTCTCCCGGCATCAAGGTCGGAAACCTGCTCTTCCTGTCCGGCCAAGGACCATTGGACGTCAACGGCACGCGCGTCGGTGAAACGTTTGCCGATCAGGTGCGCGCCACCCTCGACAACCTTGAACGCGTCGCCAATGAGGCTGGCACCTCGCTTAAGAACGCGGTGCGAATCGGCGCGTATCTGAGCACGCTCAACTACTTTCAGGAGTTCAATATCATCATCGCCGAGTACGTGAGCGAGCCGTATCCGGCCCGCACCACCGTGCCCGTCGACCTGCGCGGATTCGACGTCGAGATCGACGCCGTGCTCTACGTCCCCGAGGCCGGTTAGGCGATGACCAAGGCGCCGATCCCTGTCCAGCGGCACTCCCGTGTTGGGGGGGTGTATGTAGCTGGGCGAGGATCCGGCCCAGATGACGGGCTCCATCGGTTCATGAACCGTGGCGGTCGATGGGAAGGTGCGCACCTGGCGACGGTGGATCAACTCTCAGCTTTGGTATGGCATCCGTCACTGCCAGTCGTCTACGGAGTCTCCGGTGTCGGTGACGACGGGTCTGTGCATGCCTGGGATGTCTCTGGCAACAACGTGATCACTCTGGCAGAAATGCCAAGCGGCGGAGCGGAACCCTGCCACCTCGCCGTTGACCCAGGCGCGCGGATGCTCGTGGTCACCAACTACACGACGAGCACGCTGGCCGTCTGGCCGCTGGCCGATGACGGATCCCCAATTGGAGAAGGAGAGCTCATCGAGTTGAGGGGGGCCAGCATCGACCCTGACCGCCAAAATGCCGCGCACCCCCACCAGGTCGTTTTCAACGGCGACGTGCTGTATGTCGTCGATCTCGGAGCCGATGTTGTGCGCACCTTCGCGGTGGCGGAACACGGTAACGGCGCTGAGGCGTTGACGCCCGTGAGGGAAGTTCCCGTTCCGGCCGGAACAGGCCCGCGCCATCTTGTTGTGCTGCCCGGCGGTGATGTCGCACTCAGCGGTGAACTCGCCTCGACCGTGCTGACAGGTTGCCCAGATGATTGCGCCACCGGATGGCTCGTATCGCCAAGCACAGAGCGCACGGGTCCTGCGCGCAGCAGGAACGTGCGCAACTACCCGGGCGACATTCAATGCTCCACCGATGGGCGACTCGTGTACGTGGCCAATCGCGGCCACGACACCATTGTGACGTTTGCCGTCGGCGCGGGTACCCCGCGGTTGATTGCTGAGCTTGACTCGTGCGTGAAGTGGCCACAGCATCTGCTCGTCGCTAGCGATGACCTGCTCGTCGCGGGCTGGGATAGCTCGCTCGTCGTCGCGATGCCGCTCGCGGACGGGGTGCCAGGGAAGCACCGCGTGCTCTTCGAATGCGCGGGCGCGGGATGGCTGCTACCCATACGGTAGAGGAGGCGACCCGTAGTTGTTGGGCGCGAATCTCGCCGTGAAATTCCTCGTCGATCGGGACCGCGGCCTCGCGCCGCATCTTGTGGTTGACGTAGCGCAGGTAGAGGGCGTTTTGCCCGTCGTGGAGGAGATAAGTCGAAGGCCAAGGTGCATGCGGGGGCGGCCCGCAGCCCGCACCGGATCAAGATGATGGTGATCAGTCGCCCTTCGGGCGTGGTCCAGCGATGTGCCAATCAGGCATTCCGCATCCGGCAGAACGCCTGGGCCTGCAGTCTCATCCGGAGGCGTCCGCGGATCGGGTCGCGCAGTGGGATCGTCGATCATTGCGAGAAGGCATCGACTCCGACGCCGCGATTCGTGAGGCCGCCGCTGACGAGTAGGACTCGGTGCTCATCTGTCCGGAGTTTGCCCGACGGCTCGCCGCTGTCGTGCGTTCCGCATCGCCGCCGGGCGACGGCTATGGGATCGATTGCCCGTAAGACTTCGCGGCGGTGAAGCCTAACTCTCGTCCAACCAGCGTCACCCAAAAAAATGCCGTTGGGTCAAGACCCCAGCGGCATCTCCCGCACAGCCTAGACCGGCGCGTCGGTCAGAATGCCGACCACTGAGTCGTTGGCCGGATCGGCCGGAAGGGGGTGGAACCCGAGCCGCGCGTAGAATGCACGCGCATTGAGATTCTGCGGCGACACGCCGAGATGCACACCGGCGACGCCGCGGTCCCGGAGGGCGGAGAGCAGGGTGCGCACCAGCGCGCGGCCGAGGCCCTGGCCCTGAACCTCCGGGAGCAAGTCAATGTGAAGGTGGGCCGGGTAGTCGTCGACACCGGATACGAGCATCGACTCGGGGCAATAGCCGCCTGCGATCACTCTGTCCTCCGGCGTGACCGGCGGCTGAACGTGCGGATACTTTGCGGCAAAGCCCGGCAGCCACTCACGACGGTATCGCTCGACGAACGAGCGTGTGTCGGCCGCCGCCACGATGTAACCGGCGACGCACCCACCAGTGTCCACGACGAAGGCAAGCCCGGGTTCGAGCGTGACGTACGGCCCGGCATAAATGTCGGGAAGCAGATCATCGTTGTGATAGTTCCCCGTCGCATCGGCTCCGGACGCCCCGGTCCGCACGCACACGTCGTAGACGGCCGCGAGGTCGGTGGGTTGATATGCGCGGATGCGACTCATCTGTCCATTCTGTCCGAGGCGCTGATCGGATTCTGGTTCAGCCACGAAGCACATGCCTTTCTTGTGGGAGGTGGGCATCTACAACTGGGATCCCTCGGGAGCGGCGGCATGAAAGCCCCGATCCTTGAGTCCGTTTATGAAGTTATCACGGAGTGGACTTCCGCTTGACCTGAGGTAGATCGGTCGCGGGGTTTCTTCGGAGGACACGCCGGGCCGAATGCATCCCTTCTCCAACGTCTTTGAGACGATCTACCTGCACGCGCTACGCGTGCACGTAGGAGGATGCTGGTGATGGCTGATTCCGGCCCTGGTGGCTTCCCGCGGATGATCCGCGGGTCGGTCGTCGTGCAACGACGCCGTTGTGGGAAGGGGAACTGCCGCTGCACCGATGGCGAGTCGCTGCATGAGGCGACGGTGCTCAGCTATTCCGAGGG
>JADGPH010000233.1 GCA_017882555.1 Thermoleophilia bacterium | reverse complement strand
GGCGGCGATCGCAACGCCCGTGCCCGACCAACACATGACAATCCCCCACTCGGCATCGCCGCGAGCGACCCGCTGGCCCACCTGCCCCGCGACCTCGGCCCACTCGATCTGGTTGTCGGCCAACGGCCCGACGCAGACACACTCGTGGCCAAGCGCGCGAAGGCACTCGACGACCGCCACCGCCACAGGCAAGGCTTCATCAGCTCCGACCGCCACGCGCATGTGTCCTCCCGTGTCCAATCGTCCGAGTGCCGTCGGCTAGTGTGACGGACATGATGATTAAGGGTGGAACTTTCGGACCGGTGGCAACCAATACCTACGTCGTGTTCGAGGAGGCGGGCGGTCCGTGCTTGATCGTGGATCCGGCCGCTGGCAGTCGGGCGTGGGTCGCCAAGACCCTCGCAACCCATGAACTCGCGCCGCTCGCGGTGTGGACAACCCACGGCCACTGGGATCACGTGGTCGAAGCCCATGTCTGGGCAGATCAGGGCATCCCCATCTGGGCCGGCAGCGGCGACGAGGACTGGCTGCACGCGCCGGCGCCCTTTAACCCGGCCCTGTTTGGGAACCCGCCGCCAACCCCCGGCGTGGAGCCTGCGCGCATCCTGCGTGACGGTGACCAGTTCAGCGTTGGCGGGATCACGTTCACGCTGCTGCACACGCCGGGTCATTCGCCCGGGTGCTTCGTCGCCTGGGACGCTGCCGCAGGCGAGGCGCTCGTCGGAGACCTCATCTTCGCCCAGGGCATCGGACGCACGGACTTCCCGCGCAGCAGCCCGACCGCCATGATGGCGAGCCTTGAACGGGTGCTTCGCGAATTGCCCAGCCAGACCCGCATCTACCCGGGGCATGGGCCGTGGGGCGTGACGGTCGCCGACGCAGAACCCTGGGCACGGATGTTCATGTGAGCACCCCCGACCTGACTCTGGACGCGGTCATGCGGGCCCTCGGGGAGGTCCATGACCCCGAACTCCATCGCAGCATCGTGGCGCTCGGCATGGTCGGCGACGTGTCGATTACCGATCGTCGCGTCGCGGTGGCCATCAAGCTCACCGTTGCCGGCTGCCCGCTGAAGGCGGAGATTCAACGACGCGTCTCCAGGGCCCTCGCCGCCCTCGACGGAGTCGACGCGGTGCACGTGAGTCTCGACACGATGACCGACGATGAGCGTCGCCAGCTCCGCTCGGGTATCGGCGGCGGGCCCGAGCACCCGTCGCCGTTTACGGCCGAGTCGCACACCCAGGTCATCGCGATCGCGTCGGGCAAAGGGGGTGTCGGAAAGTCGAGTATCACCGCCAACCTCGCGATCGCGCTCGTCCGACGCGGCCACACCGTCGGCCTCCTGGACGCCGACGTCTATGGCTATTCGATTCCCCGCATGATGGGCGTCCATCGCCCGGCGGTCATGGTCAACGATCTCATGATTCCCGTCGAGGCCCATGGGGTCCGGCTGATGTCGATCGGCTTCTTGACCGAAGAAGACGCGCCGGTGATCTGGCGCGGTCCCATGCTGCACAAGGCCCTGACCTCGTTTGTGACCGACGTCTACTGGGATGAACCGGACTACCTGTTGGTCGACCTTCCTCCCGGCACCGGGGATGTGTCGCTGACGATCGCTCAGCTGTTGCCCGCAGCGGCCATGGTGATCGTCACCACTCCGCAGATGACCGCACAACGGGTCGCCCGCCGCGCGGCGTCAATGGCACGCCGCGTCAATCTGCCGGTGGTCGGGGTGATCGAGAACATGAGCTGGTTCATCGCACCCGACACCGGCGCGCGGTACGAGGTGTTCTCCGGGGGCGGCGGCGCCGCACTTGCCGCGGAGCTCTCGGTGCCCTTGCTCGGCCAGATTCCGCTGGAATCCGCGGTCGCCCTCGCGGGAGATGCCGGCTTGCCGGTCGTCGCCACACAACCCGAGAGCCCCGCGGCAGCCGCCCTCGAACGAGCGGCGAGCGCCATCCTTGCCGCGATCCGACCCACCATGATTGCCTCGTAGGCACGACCCATTTTGGGCGGCCAGAATTTCACCGTGCGCGCGCATTTTGAATCGACGCGCGCGCTGATACCGTTCTCGGGCCCGTTGGCAGATCGCCGCGGCGCCGAACCACCCCTCGTGAGGAGCCCGTAGATATGGCCTACGTCATCATTGAGCCGTGCATCGGCACCAAAGACACGTCGTGTGCCGACGTGTGCCCGGTTGACTGCATCCACCCCGCACCCGGCGAAGAGCACTACCAAGAGAGCACCATGCTCTACATCGACCCCACCGAATGCATCGACTGCGACGCCTGCGTTGAGGCCTGCCCGGTCGACGCCACGCTGGCTGAGGACGACGTGCCCGCGGCCCTCGAGATCTTCAAGGAGATCAACCGCGTCTACTTCGAAGACGGTCACGCGGCCGGCGAGAAGATGGTCGCCGACTACCTGGCGTCAAAGAGCTAGGTGGGGTCCCCCTCGGACGTCGATCTGGCGTCCGAGGCACCGGATCCGCCCCGCATATCGCCCGGAGAACCCGATCATCCGGACCTTACGCGTCGGCCATCATCCGCACGACCGGCGATGCATGGTGTAAGACCAAGCGCCACCCGCTCGAACCGAGCACAAAGACATTGGTCGCCGCGACCGAGGCGGTCGCACGATCGGTCCCGCTCACAGAGGTCACCAGCTCGACGCAACTGACCCATGCAACCGGATCATTGATCACAACGTCGACGACCTCGATGGCGACCTCGATGTAGCCGGTGTTGGCAAGGATGACCTCCCACGAATCCCGGACGTCTTCCCAACCGGTGACCCACGGACCCCCGGGATGGACGCACGCCACATCATCGGTGGACGCCCAGCAGTCGGCCAGAGCCGCCGCGTCCAGCGATTCAAATGCCTCGTAGAACTGCCGATTGACGGCCTCGACCTGTGCGCGCACGACGGCACTTGTCACCTCGTCACCCCCCTGCTCGGACCCGTGAAGCCCACACAGGCATGGCCGTCCGGTCGACCCGGAGGATGCATCCGCCGCGCGACCTTCGCATGCGCGTTCCTCATGACCCACCGACCAGCACATCGGCTTGGACGGCCTGAGCCGCCGCACGGCACAGGGCCTGGGTGACCTTGCGGCAGGCCACCGCGGGCGGATCGTCCCCAAAGAACCCCGCTGAGCGCGCCAGGGCCGCCGCGGTCGTGATCCACGGCTCAACCTGATAGCCGCGGGCCGCACGCGCGGCCTGGGCCAACAGCGGTCCGGCAACCTCATCGCGTCGCACAAGCGCCATCTCAATTGCCCCCAACGCGGCCACGAGCCGCAGTGCATCCGTACGACGCATCTTACGACCCCGTCAGGGATGCGAAGTGGCCGGCAAGTACGCCCCGGGTCTGCTCGACCGACCAGCCTGCCGCCCGCGCCGCCAACGCCACCAGCTGCAAGGCCGTCGCGTAGTCGCCGTAGGGCCGATCCGCCCCGAACACGAGGCGCTCGGGCGGAAGATCCACGAGATCCGCGAGCGCGGCCAAGGACGTGTCAAACCACACCCCGGGATGATCGGCGAGCGCATGACGCACGGCACGCGCATC